>JASFTA010000168.1:0-5036 GCA_050114115.1 Desulfobacterales bacterium
GGCAGCAGGCTGTTCAAACCCTTGAGGAATTCTTGCGGGCCAAGGCGCGTGGGGCAGCTGAAGTGAGCGCACTGGCCCAGGGCGTGCACCCCGGCGTCGGTGCGGCCCGAACCGTGCAAGGTCACGGCCATCCGGGTCATGCGCTGCAACGCCGCTTCGATCGCTCCCTGGACCGTGGGGTCGCTCTTCTGCCGCTGCCAGCCGCAGAAATCGGTACCGTCGTACTCGATGATCAGTTTGAATCTGGGGGTGACGGCCGCCCTTGTGGAGGTCATGGCTGATCTTCCTGCGCCGCTGGTCTAAAAATAAACAAGTACCATGGAAAGGGGTATAAAAGACAGCGCGGTCGAAATGACAATGGTCGCGGAGGCCAATTGGGTGTCGCTGTTCAACTGGGCCGAGAGCACATAAAGGGCGGTCGAGGTCGGCAGGGCGAAAAAAAACATGCCGATCTGCAGGGAGAGCCCCTGGACGCCGAAGAGCTTGAGGAATCCCAGTCCGACCAGCGGCAATCCGATCAGCTTGAAGGCGGCCGCGGCCAGTGAGGGGGCCAGATAACCGCGGGCCGTTTTGAGGGTCAGGGCCCCGCCGATGGAGAGCAGGGCCATCGGCAGGGTGATCGCGGCCATCAACTCGAGGGCCGCGGCCACAAAGGACGGCAGATGCCATCCAGACCGGGAAAACAGCAGCCCGGCCAGGCAGGCCAGAATCAGTGGATTCGACACCAGCGCTTTCAAGGTCAGACGCAAACGGGCGCCCCGCTCGTAGGACCGGCCCGAAAACCAGATCAGGGTGGAGACGGCCAGGACATTGATGACCGGAATGATAAACCCCACCAGCAAACCAAAGGTGCGGGTGCCTTCGTCACCGTAGGCGTTGATCACGATGGCCATACCGATATAGGTATTGAAACGGTAGCAGCTCTGGGAGAAGGCCCCGGCCGCGAAATCCGTCAGACGCCAGCGGATATAGCCCAGAGAGAGGACCCAGATGGTAAATACCGCCATCAAGGCGGCGCCGAAAAGACCCCAGTCGATTGGACCGGTCGGCGGAGAACCGCCGATTTTCCAGAACAGTAGGGCCGGGAAGAAGATAAAATAGGTCAGGCGGTCGGCGCGGCTCAGGAAGGCCGCATCCGTCAGGCCGTAGTGCTTCAGGGCGCGGCCCAGCATGATCAGCACTAAGACGGGGAAAAGGCTGTTGAGTACCATCAGCGTTCAGATCCGGTCGCAGGGGATATGGGCCAGCTGTTCTTCGAGTTCGTCGTCGATCTTCTGGGCGTAGGCTTCGATGGGGTAATCGGCACTGCACACCCGGCAGTGGAGATAGACGCGTCGTCAGGTTCGCTTGACGGCCAGCGGACGGCCGCAGGCGGGACAGGACGGTTGGATGCTCTCCATTGACGCTCCTTTCATGACGGGAAGGTTTATGCCGGACGCGGTCCCTTGTCAAGCGGGGTCTGGCGTTGACAGCGGCCGGTTGGTGTGCCAAGAGCCACGAGCGGTGATGTTGTGCCGAAATCGATCATCCCAGGAAGGAAACCGCGCATGGCGACAGAGCAATGCTTGGGCTTCAAGAGCGCCGGTATACCGGCCGGCTTGAAAAAAAATGGCGCGCCGGATCTCGGTTTGATCTACTCGGAGACCCCGGCCGCGGCGGCGGCCGTGTTTACCCGCAACCTGGTCCAGGCGGCCCCGGTGCTTCTCTGCCGGCAGCGCATTCAATCCGGGCGCTGCCGGGCGATTCTGGTCAACAGCGGCAATGCCAACTGTTGCACCGGCCCGCAGGGGATGCGGGATGCGGTCGCCATGTCGGCGGCCGCCGCCGAGGCGCTGGGTGTGGCCGAAGACCAGGTCCTGGTGGCCTCCACCGGTGTCATCGGCCAGCCCCTGTCCGTGACGAGGATCGAAGCGGCCCTGCCGGAGTTGGTTCAAAAACTGGCGCCCGACGGGTTTCACCTGCTGGCCCGGGCCATCATGACCACCGATACCGAGCCCAAACTGGTCACCCGCAGGGGCGCGGCCGGCGGCCGTCATTACACCATTGTGGCCGTGGCCAAGGGGGCCGGGATGATACGCCCCGACATGGCCACCATGCTGTGCTTCGTATGTACCGATGCCGAGGTGTCGGCGGCCGTCCTGGACCGGACGCTGCGCCGGGCGGTGGATGTCTCCTTCAACCGTATCAGCATTGACGGCGATACGAGCACCAACGACACGGTGATCGTGATGGCCAACGGTCGCAGCGGGGTCTGTCCGGCCACGGCGGCCGACGAGAAGGCCTTCGCGGACCTGCTGGCGGACGCTCTGCTCGAACTGGCCCGCTGGATGGTGCGCGACGGCGAGGGGGTCAACAAGACCGTGGAGATCTGCGTCCAGGGCGCCCGTTCGACGGACGAGGCGAATCGGGTGGCCGACACCATCGCCCACTCCCCCCTGGTGAAAACGGCCTTCTTTGGCCAGGACGCCAACTGGGGTCGGATCCTGGCGGCGGCCGGCCGGGCCGGGATCCCCCTGGATCCGGATCGCCTCGATCTTTATTTCGACGAGGTGCAGATGGTTGCCGACGGGGTTGGATGCGGACCCACGGCGGAAGCCCGGGCCACCGCCGTTCTGAAACAGGCGGCTTTTACCGTCACCCTCGATTTGAACCAGGGGGCGGCATCCGCCCGGATTTTAACCTGTGACTTTTCGCTGGACTACGTCCGCATTAATGCGGACTATCGCAGTTAAGCAGCTGTTCATTTCAATGGATCGATCGACCTATTCACCATTTTCAGATAAAAAGACCAACCACCAGATGTCGGGGCTGGCCTTCAGCCTTTGAGAACTTCTGTAAGCTGAACGTATCAGCAGTTACGACAGCCGGGGAACCAGTGTTAATAGCCCAAGTAAAGCATTAATGTGCAAACACCTAAACCACTGCAGGTGTATCATTTTAAAACATGTAAAAAATTAAAACACCTCAATTGGTCTCTTGCATTGTCCGTCATCTGCAAGCTGGCGGCGGACAATGTGTATCAAAATGAGATTTCGCTGAAGCCTTCAGTCAGGGGAAAAGCGTATGGATCGGGTTCCGACAAAAAGCAGGCGAATGCAACGCCAATTGACAAATAAATAATAATTTTAGTATGAAGAAATACTTTCACCTGAATCTGATTTCAATTCCGCCAAGCTTTGCCTTCAATCGCGTATGCATCTCCTGCAGCCGGCATGTTTTTTGCTGAAACTGAGGTTGCTTCCGACAGAAACACCTGCTTTAGAAAACGATTCGCACCCATATAATTGCTCCAGACCCGAGAGAGCCGCATGTAACGCGTGAATCGCGTGCTGTCGATCACGCCGGACCGGGTCTTAACAGCGGAGGTACATGTGATAACTGCCGACATCATTGTCATCGGAGGCGGGCTTTCTGGCTCCGCCATCGCGCTGGGGCTGGTCCGCGAAGGCGCCGGGAAGGTTATCCTGTTCGACGAGCAGCTTCCTACCCAGCGGTTGTCCCGCGGCAACTTTGGCTTGACCTGGTTCATGTGTAAAGGCGCCACCCATCCCATCTACGCGCAATGGTCCCGTTTGGCCTGTCAGCACTGGCCCGATTTTGCCGTGCGCCTGGAAGAGGAATCCGGATACGATGTTGAGTTGGAATGGACGGGCGGCGCCGTCCACGCGATCGGCGAAGAAGAGTTCAAGGTCCATACGGATTCCATCGAAGGTCTCAAGGCGGTTTGCGCTGAGGTTGGGCTCGACTATCCCGTACGCATGCTCGACCGGCAGGAATTAGCTGAACTCGTCCCCAAAATTGAGTTGGGACCGGAAGTCACCGGCGCCATGTACACTCCCAAACAGGGGCACGTCAATCCCCTCAAGCTGATGGCGGCGATGCGCGCCGCTTTTCAGAACAACGGCGGCACGTTCATCGGCGCCCAGACCGTGAGCGCTATTGTCCCCCATCCCAATAGAACCTTTACGCTCAAAACCAACACCGGCGATTACCAGTGCCAAAAGCTGGTCGTGGCCGCCGGGCATGGCTCGACCCGGTTGCTGGCTCCCTTGGGCGAAAAGCTGCACATCTTCCCCCAGCGGGGGCAACTGATGGTCACGGAGCGTCACGAGCGGGTACTGCCCATTCCCATGCTCTGTGTCCGCCAAACTCCGGATGGCACCTTCGTGATCGGTTTGTCCACCGAGGATACGGCCCTGGATACCCGCGTCACGGCGGCCGCCATGCAGAGCCAGGCGGCCAATGCCATCCGGCTTTTTCCCATGCTGGCCCAGGTCAATTGGGTGCGCGCCTGGGGCGCCATACGGGTGATGACACCGGACGGCGCACCCATCTACAGCCGTGTACCGGAGCACGATAATATCACCGTCGTTGCCCTGCACAGTGCTGTATCGCTGGCACCCTTGGCGGTCAACATCGTTGCGCCGTGGATTGCAGGCAGCGGCGATCACGAACTTATGCCACATTTCAGGAATGGACGATTCGATGTTTAACACCGACAGCGCCGATAGGCCGGATACCGTGACGGTCACCCTGGATGGAAAACGCGTTGCGCTGCCCACGGGCATGACCGTGGCGGCCGCCTTGTTCAGCATTGGCGAAACGATTTCCAGGGTCTCGCCCACATCCCATAAACCTTGCTCACCCCATTGCCTGATGGGGGTCTGCTTTGAATGCATGATGGAGATCGATGGCGTCCAACGCCAAGCCTGCTTGACAGAGGTGCAAGCGGACATGGTCATCGATCGCCACCTGAATGACGATAAAGGAGCGGTCTCATGAGTCATCACGATGTAATCGTCATCGGTGCGGGACCCGCCGGCCTGGCGGCAAGCGCCTGTCTGGCCGAAATGGGGCTCAACGTCCTGACGTTGGACGAACAGAGCCGTCTAGGCGGTCAAATCTACCGGAACATGGAAGCTTCCCCCCAGCATCGACGCGATCTGCTGGGTGAGGACTATACCGAGGGATTGGATATCGCCCGGCGCTTTCGACGAAGTGGCGCGGCCTATGAGAACCGTGCCACTGTATGGCAA
>JASFTA010000169.1:0-5008 GCA_050114115.1 Desulfobacterales bacterium
GACGATGCCCTGAAGCAGGGCAAAATCATCAATGCCGGCTTTTCCTTCCACGGGCTGGCCGAAGACCTTAATGGTATCGTTGATGACTACGATTGGACCTTCTGCCAGATTCAGTACAATTTCCTGGACACCGAGAACCAGGCCGGGACGGCGGGTCTTAAATATGCGGCCGCCAAGGACCTGGCGGTGATGGTCATGGAACCTCTGCGCGGCGGGAATCTGGCCAAGACACCCCCGCCTTCCGTACAGCGGATCTGGGCCAGGGCCGATCAGCAGAAAACACCTATCGCCTGGTCCCTGGGCTGGATCTGGAATCACCCGGAGGTCACCGTTGTTCTTTCCGGCATGAATAAAGATGCCCATATTGAGGAGAACCTGGGTCTTGCCGACCAAGCCCGGCCCTATGCCTTTTCAGAGCAGGAGCTGGAATTGGTCGCGGCGGTGGCGGCGGAATTCAGAACGGTGATGAAAGTCGGCTGCACAGGCTGCCAGTACTGCATGCCCTGCCCGGCCGGCGTGAATATCCCCAGTTGTTTTGAATGGTATAACTCCCGGCATGCCTTCAAGGATAAAGCGGCAAAATTGATGTATCTCTTCCAAAACGGCGGGATTGTCACCGACAAGCCCTCCCTGGCGTCCATGTGCGTGCAATGCGAAGAATGCCTCGAAAAGTGCCCGCAGGATCTTCCCATTCCCGACCTGTTGAGGGATGTCCAGGAGGATATGGAGGGTATTTTTACGAAACCGATGGTCTGGCTGGGCAAACGGGTCATGAAAGTCAAGAATCGATAAAATGGTTTGAGGTGCAACAATGCATACACAGAAGCATTTAAAGGAATGTTTACAGTTCTGGAAGCCCTCCATGGCCCGCAGGATTACCATCTATTTTGCCGTATTCGGGCTGTTGGTCTTCTATTTGACTTCAGTGGCCTATCTGATTGTTGCTAAGAAATATCTCGTGAATTCAGTGACGCGAATCGTCCAGGGACAGCTATCACAGATGCCGGGAACGGCCACGCCCGATTCCTGGTGGGCGCTTGTGGATAAAAAGCAACCGGAACTGCGTTCACTGGCGGAGACCATCACGCGTCTTGCCTCCGGCACCCACACCATCCTCGATGTTTCGATTTACGGTCGTCCATTGCAAGGTGAGCCTTGGTATCGCCTGTATCTGGATGATGAGAATATTCTCAGGTCCGAAATGCTCGATCCAACTGTGGGGGGAAAACTCAAATCAGGTCATGGTGGGCATTTTGTTCAATCGGATTTCAACATGTATATGACCCGGCGCAAGATGGCCGTGTTCATTGATGTTACCGCACCAAAAGACAAAGGCCAGTACTTCTACAAGGTCCTAATTGACAAGCGGGGCGTCACCTGCCTGTTCGGAAACCACGTGCTCAACTTCATCGGCATCTCGCTGGGGGTAATGATCATCTTTCGAATCATCGGATATTTTTTTGCTCGACGGCTTGCCGCGCCCGTTGAAATCCTCTCCGCGGCGGCCGCCAAGGTGGCCGCCGGGGATCTCAGTCCCCAGGTTCCCTATATGGGAAAGACGGAGATCGGAATTCTGGGACGGAATTTCAATAAAATGATCCTGGGGCTAAGGGAATGGCAGCGAATCAAACGGATGGAGGTCGAGCTTGAGAAAGGACGCGAAATCCAGCAGGACTTCCTGCCCAGTGAGATCCCGAACATACCGGATTGGGATATCGCCACGTGTTTCTATCCGGCCCGAGAGGTCTCCGGGGATTTTTACGATGTGTTCGATCTGCCGGATGGTTTGCTTGGGCTTGTCATTGCAGATGTTTGTGACAAAGGGGTTGGATCGGCCCTGTATATGGCCCTGATACGCAGCCTTATCCGTGTTTACGCCGAACAGACACTTTCCGGCGAGACATCTCCGATTGTTTCCGCAGACATCAAGCGCCAAGGCCTTAAGGTCGTGCAACTCACCAATAACTACCTCGCAAAGCATCACGGCAATGAAGGGATGTTTGCCACCCTGTTTTTCGGTGTGCTGAACCCTGCCAGTGGCCAGCTGGATTATATCAATGGGGGGCATGAACCACTGTATGTGATCGGAGGAGACGGGATGAAGGCTGAACTTCCGCCTACCGGTCCGGCCGTCGGATTAATGGAGAATCTTCACTTTGATGTAGAGCGTTTACAGCTTAATCCCGGAGATTTGCTGCTAGGCCTGACGGATGGTGTGACCGAAGCCTGCAACCCTGACGAAGAACTTTTTACCAGGATGCGTGTAAAAGATCTCCTCGCCCAACCGGCCGCCTCTTCCAAGGAGATTCTTGATAGAATCCGACAACAGGTATTCGACTTTGTGGGCACCGCCCCCCGATCGGACGATCTTACCATGCTGGCCATACAGCGGGTCGCTTAGGCATTCGGAGAAATTTCCTCGCGGGGGCGCCCCAAAAATCAATAGTGTAGACAGGCCCCCTTCTCATTCAGGTGTCTAAAATATCGTCAAGGGGTCGGCAGCAGACTACTCATAGTTACATAAAATCCACTTAAAATCGAACCTAAAATACCCAATAAGTGTAAATAATGGGTATTTTTACCAAAATTTATTATCTTTTGTACTTGACTTTTCATCCTTTTAGAGTTTTAGTGCCACCATAGCGGTAGCGTTTACCGCCCGTTTCGATCGCGCCGGCACCGGACGCGTTGACGGGTGACGAGACCATGTTTCAACTGGCCCGGCAATTTAAAAGGAGGATCTCATGATAGCTCCGACGATTAAACGGCAACGGGTGGCGGCATCTTTGTTCCGGCAAAACGTCAATCTGTATTTCTTGACCGTCCTGGCGGTCGTCATGCTTCTGCCCCGCGGGGCGGCAGCCGAGCCCCATTACGGCGGCACGCTGCGCATGGCGCACGAATTGGATGCGGCGGGATTCGACGCCATCAAGGCCCGCGCCGCCATTGGCGCCGGTGGGAACGCCGCCAGCCTGATCATGGAAAAACTTTTCGAGCGGGGCCCGCAGGGTGAGCTCATTCCCATCCTGGGTGTGGCGGCCACCCCGTCTGCGGACGGCAAGACATGGACGGTCCGGCTGCGTGAAAACGTGACGTTCCACGACGGGACCCCATTCAACGCCGATGCGGTGGTCCAACACTGGCAACGGCTCCTCAATCCTGAAAACCGCTATCGCGGGCGGATCTTTCTGGGCCCGATCCTATCGGTCGAAAAAACCGGACCATACGTGGTCCGGTTCAATCTCAAACATCCATGGATCCCTTTTACCGCCGTGCTGACCGGCTCGCGGGGTTTCACCTCGCGGATTCCCTCCCCAAATGCGGTGGCCAACGATACCCAGAACCAGGCGCCTGTGGGCACGGGCCCCTACGTGTTCCGGGAGTGGAAACGCGGCGACCGCATCGTGCTGGCGAAAAACCCGTCCTACTGGCAGAAGGGCATTCCGTATCTGGAGCGGATCGTGCTGCGGCCCATCTCCGATCACGAATCGCGCTACGCGGCCCTGGTTTCCGGCCAGGTGGATATGATGGTCACCGACCGGCCCGTGCATGTCAACAAGCTCACCGTCCATCCTGACTTTGCCACCTACAAGCTCGAACGCGCCGGGGCCACCGTCATGGCCATGAACTGCACCAAACCGCCCCTGGACGACATCCGCGTCCGCCGTGCCATTGCGCACGCCTGGGATCAAAAGAAATATATCCGGGCCAGCTTCAAGAATATCGTGCCCCGCTGTGAAGACTGGTACGGTCGGCAATTGAACTGCGGCGACGTCGACTACCCCCGACACGATCTTGAGCAGGCCCGAGCGCTGATTGCGGCCTACGGCCGGCCGGTGGAAATCGAATACATCCACAGCGCCACCCCGCGTGGCCGTGAGGCCGGGGTCATTCTGCAGCAAATGCTCAAAGCGATCGATGTCAAGGTCAAGGCGGTACCGTCCGATTTCCCCGGTATCATGAAGCAGCTTTTCAGCAAGCAGTACGACATCTGCTCGTGGCTGATCCCCGACTTCGAGGAAATGAGCCTGATTACGATGGCGGCCTTCCATTCCAAGAGTCCCTGGAACGTCTACGGCTTCGCCGATCCCGAAGTGGACCGGCTGCTTCGCAAGCAACGCCTGAGCACCGATCCCCAAGTCCGGGCGGATACCCTGTGCACCATTGCGCGCAAGGTCAATGCGGGCGCCCCTTTTCTCTACCTCTACGGACGAACGTTCTACGTGTTTGCGCAAAAGAGGGTCAAAAACATTACGGTGCCCGATCACCGCATGATTCCGCTGGCGGATGTCTGGATCGAACCGTAGAAGTGAATTGGTTTTGATCTAAACCCTACCCCTCTGGTGGACGACGCGGAGAGGTTCTACCGATCCCGGGTATTGTTTTTTTGACAGGTTGGTTCATTTTCTTTCCCGTGAAAGAACACGCACGGGATAGGTACACGAAGGGAGAGATTGCGCCCATGACGACGACACCCGATGCTTCCTTCAATGATCTTGTGGAACAATATCTTGGCCAGCGTCTGCCGTCTGCCATGGCTGCCGTCATTGCGTTGCCCCAACTGCCGAAAGACGCCCATGCGCTTATCCGGCGCATGCTGGCCCTCATGCAGCGGGCCCGCTATCCGGTCACCGATTTCAATATTTTTCTCATCCAGATGCTGGCCACCATGGTGCCCGGCGTCCTGCCCTGCTCCTGGGGCGGACGAATCCCGCCCCTGACCGTGCCGGGTCGCCACCGCAAGCTCGACGCCTACGTCGCCGCCCAAGATTGGCCCCAGACCGAAATGCCGCCCGTTTTCGTGGACCTGGGCTGCGGGTTCCCTCCCGTGACGACCGTTGACACGGCCGGCACGTTGCCGGGATGGAAAGTCTTCGGCGTCGACCGCTTCTTTGCCGACTATGTGGTCTACGACAGCGAAGGCCACTACGCCTGCTTTGATGCCGGGGGCCGTTATCACTATTTCCAACCCCGGATGACCCCTGCCGGCATGGCCATGTATGCCGAC
>JASFTA010000170.1:0-5000 GCA_050114115.1 Desulfobacterales bacterium
ACTTCATCAGGGCAGGCAGGCCGCCGACGCGGTCCAGGTCTTCCTGAACGTAGCGGCCGCTGGGCTTCATGTCGGCCAGAAACGGCACCCGGTCGCTGACCCGCTGGAAATCCTCGAGCACCAGGGAAACGCCCGCCGCCCGGGCCATGGCGATCAGGTGCAAGACGGCATTGGTCGATCCTCCCAGGGCCGTGATCACCACCATGGCATTTTCAAAAGCCGCGCGGGTCATGATATCCCGCGGCTTGATGTCCGCTTCCAGCAGACGCCGGATAGCGCGACCCGCCCGGCGGCATTCGTCGGCCTTGTGATCCGATTCGGCCGGTCGGCTGGCACTGAATGGCAGGGACATGCCCAGGGCCTCGATGGCCGAAGCCATGGTATTGGCGGTATACATGCCGCCGCAGGCACCGGCCCCGGGGCAGCTGTGGCGCACGATGGCCTGTCGCCGGGTTTCATCGATCCGGCCGGCAAGGTATTCGCCGTAGCTCTGGAAGGCCGACACGATATCGAGGGGTTGACCCTCGAGTTCACCGGCCCGGATGGTGCCGCCGTAGACCATCAGCGCCGGGCGGTTGACCCGGGCCATGGCGATCAAACAGCCGGGCATGTTTTTGTCGCATCCGGGCAGCGCGATGTTGGCGTCGTACCACTGGGCCCGCATGACCGTTTCGATGGAATCGGCGATCAGATCCCGCGACGGGAGCGAGTAGCTCATGCCTTCGGTGCCCATGGAAATCCCGTCGCTGACCCCGATGGTGTTGAAGCGCAAGCCCACCAGGCCGGCGTCGTCAACCCCGTTCTTGACCACCGCGGCCAGACGGTTCAAGTGCATGTTACAGGGATTGCCCTCGTACCAGACGCTACCAATGCCCACCTGGGGCTTGTGCATGTCGGCTTCGGTCAGACCGACCGCGTAGAGCATGGCCTGGGAGGCCCCCTGCGATTTGGGCATGGTGATACGGGAACTGTAACGGTTCATTTTCGTCGGCATGGAAATTCCTCTCGATACACGGCACTGTCAAACGCATAGACGTCCGTGCGATTGGGCTGCAAACCTCGTTGACGCCGAAATGCCATCAGCGACGGGGATAATCAGCGGGTCACCTGTCCGCCATCCCTCAACCAAAACGCTCCGCGAGTTGGTGCCGCTAAAACGAAGGATTTGGCACGATTAGTGCTAAACTTGAATTTAAACCCAATTCGTCAGAGTATATTTAATCGACCTATCGACGAGGCAATCCAATGATACGCGAACAACAAAATTCTGATCCTGGTGCGGATCGGCGGCAGGCCTATCGAATGCCATACGATACCGCCCTGACCTACCGCTCAGGTGTGACGGCCGGTATGGGACGGGTAATCAACATCAGCTCCGAAGGCCTGTATTTCGAAACGTCAAAACCGCCGACGCAGGGCGAGCGGCTGTGTATTGATTTTCGGTTTCGTAACAGCCAGAGCGCCATGCAAATCTGCGGCGAAATTGCACGAACCACCCCGATCGGGGCCGGTGTTCGATTTACCTGGTAGTGACGCACGATTAGAAGGCGGCGCAAACCCAGACGGTCCCTTCGCGCCCCAAACGCCGCCCGTCGATCATCGCTTTCCCTAAAAACGATCCCTTTGGCAGCACAAACACGGCATCGGCAATTCCCCAGCGCATCGTCCCGCCATCGATCCGCCCATCGATGATTCCGGGTCGTCTATGCAGGGGAGGTGTTTGAAGCTGAAGGCACGTGCTCGCATGGCGTCGGAGTGCCGGAAATCACATTTCACTGAGCCAGGCCAGGGCCTCGTCGTAATCGGTGAAAACCTCGTACTGAAATCCCATGAGCACGAGACAGGCCTTCATCTTGTTGGCCACGGCGTAACGCTCCTTATCAGGTTGGACGACCGTTGCAACACGGTTGGTAAAGAAGCATTGGAAGGATTTGATTTCCGATGATATCTTCATGATGTCCAGCATGGTCTTGCCCGTGGCGGTCGTTTCCCGGTAGTCGAGGAGGATGTTGTGATCCGGATGGCTGGCGGCATCCATGGCCAACTCGCGCACGAGGCCCATAACCCGCTCATGGTCGAGTTCGCCCAGTATTTTTTTGGTAATGATTTTTTCCACCTCAATCCATTCCGACAGATGTTGCCCTCGCCCTCAAGAAGGACTTCCTTGACGACTCCCCCCCGATACCAGTTATAGTCAGCGCTGTCAAAAGACCCGTTTCCCGGCGACGTATCACCCTGCTTGATTTGAAGCACCGGGATCATATTTCCCCGAATGGCGATCAACATCAAGGAGAATCAATGGAACTGTTGGAAGCAATCTATACCCGCCGAAGTATCCGCCAATACCGACCCGAACCGGTGCCCGCCGAAGCGGTGCGAACCCTCCTGGGAGCGGCCATGATGGCCCCCAGCGCCGGGAATGTCCAGCCCTGGCAGTTCGTGGTGGTGACCGACCCGGAAAAAATGAACCAGGTCAAGAACATTCATCCGTATGTCGGCATGGCCGCCCAGGCGCCTCTGGGAATCCTGGTCTGCGGTGATCTAAGCCTGGAAAAATTTCCCGGCTTCTGGGTCCAGGACTGTGCGGCGGCCATGCAGAACCTTCTGCTGGCAGCCCATGATCAGGGGCTGGGGGCCGTCTGGACCGGCATCCATCCGGTCGAGGAGCGTGTGGCGCGTTTCCGCTCCCTTTTCGAGCTACCCGAGCATATTATCCCCCTGGGTTTGGCCGTCATCGGCTGGCCCGTCAAACCGGGGCGGCGCAAGGATCGCTACAAGGCCGAGCGGATCCACCAAGACCGCTGGCAGGGCTAAAACCGCGTCGGTTGCATGGCCTCCCGTGCGTCACGCGGAGGGCGCACATTAAATTTCAAAACCGTAAAATCTGGCCGCATTCTCCCATAGAACCCCCTCTAACGCCTCCGCGTCCAACCCCGCCCGGCTGATGGATTTGAGCTCCCGATCACAGGCATAAGGAATGTTGGGAAAATCGGAGCCGTACATGATGAGCGGTTTGCGCCTTGACGGGCAAGTGGCGTAGTCGGGGCCATGTCGTCCGCATCCATTTCGAAGCACTGGACATGGGCGTCCACCACGGCCGGCCGCCCGAACGGCAGTTGATTGCCTTCCCGATCGTTTCTGGATGGCATTTCAGGCTTCAGCATGGTCACCTTGCATTTCTGCCCAACAGGTCGTGTTAGTGGGACGCTTTCGCGTCAATCACCTGGTAACCCGGCAAAAAGTCGAATTTGTCCGGGGCTTGTCAATCGGGCGAAAGCCGGAATCCAGCGATGCCAGCATGTTCGGGATGCCGGATACGTCATCCCGGACCTGATCGGGACCGGCATGACGAAAACAATTCATTTTGCGAATCCGTCATCACCTTGAAGATCGATAATTGATGCGCATCATCCAGAGGTTATTAAAACGGCGACAACCGCGCCAATGACGGAAAGGCTATATGCTGCAATGCTGAACAGCCGCCAATCGCCCCCAACGATCACCCCAAGCCCTCCCCTGAATCAAGACCTCACGGCGCGCCCCACCTTCTGGCAGGCCACTCGCTTCTGGGCCAAACTGGGCTTGATCAGTTTCGGCGGTCCTGCGGGACAGATCGCCATCATGCATCAAGAGCTGGTCGAACAGAAAAAATGGATCAGCAACGCGCGTTTCCTGAACGCGCTCAACTATTGTATGCTCCTGCCCGGGCCGGAAGCCCAGCAGCTGGCCACCTACATTGGCTGGTTGCTGCACCGGGTGCCCGGGGGCATCGTTGCGGGGGCCTTGTTCGTCATTCCGTCGATTTTCATCCTGTTTGGCCTGAGCTACGTCTATGTCGCCTACGGTGCGGTGCCCTGGGTGGCGGCCATATTCAGCGGTCTCAAGGCGGCCATCATGGCCATCGTGGTGGCCGCGGTTTTCAAGATTGGAAAGAAGGCCCTCAAAAACAGCGTCATGGTGGGTATCGCCGCCCTGGCGTTCATCGCCATCTTCGTATTGAAGATCCCCTTCCCTTTCATCGTCCTGGGTGCCGGCATGGTCGGCCTGACCGGCAGTTACTTTCTACCGGAACGCTTCGAGGTCCTCAAGGGCAAGCAGGCCGCGGATTTGGATGCCGGCTACGTTCAAATCTGCGACGACGAGGAAACTTGTCATATCAATCCGTCGTCCCGACGCAACATCGCCATCATCCTCGTCTTTGGGCTCCTCTGGCTGGTGCCTGTGGCGGGTCTGGGATTTCTCACGACCCACCGCGTCTTTTACACCGAAGCCCTCTTTTTCACCCAGGCCGCCTTTCTGACCTTCGGCGGCGCCTACGCCGTTCTGGCCTATATCGCCCAGGCCGGTGTCACGCAATACGGCTGGCTGACGGGCCCTCAGATGATCGACGGTTTGGGACTGGCCGAAACCACACCGGGGCCGCTGATCATGGTCGTTCAGTTCGTGGGATTCATGGCCGGCTGGAACCATCCGGGCGGATTGAGCCCGATCGCAGGCGGCCTGGTGGGCTCCCTGGTGGCGACCTATTTTACCTTCCTGCCCTGCTTCATGTTCATATTCATAGGCGGCCCCTACATCGAAAAGTTCCGTCACAACGCGCAGCTGGCCGCCGTTCTGTCCAGCATAACCGCCGCCGTGGTGGGCGTCGTGCTCAATCTGGCGGTATGGTTTGGTCTGCAGGTGCTCTATCCACCCGAGGGCGGCTTCAACGGATTTGCATTCGTTTTGGGTTTGGCGGCCTTCGCGGCAATCCAGTGGCTTAAGGTCGGGATGCTGACGGTCATTGCCCTTTCAGCTATGGCGGGCCTCATTTGGCATCATGTAATACTTTAATTAATAAATTTCAACAACCATAAATCAATTGGGATAATATCAATATGGTCAAGTCTCTATCGGCCATGGGCCTGCAGGCAATCCTAACCACCGGCCCTTCGGCTCACATCCTCGATGTCCGCCGCCGGGCTGATTCGATGCCGCGCCCCAAAAAAATCCCTTCGGCC
>JASFTA010000171.1:0-4989 GCA_050114115.1 Desulfobacterales bacterium
CGTGTTCGCTGTGGTTTTCATCGGCATTCCATAGTGGCTTCAATTCGAAATGTCGATACAACCATGGCAGGCTGCAATCGACAGCTGGGCTCGGGGGCGCCCGCTGCCGGCAAACGGCAACAGGACACCCCAGTTGTTTTCGGCCCTCTCATGCGCTGTATGCAAATCAGCGCCGAGGCCTATTTCACGTCATTGATCCAGTCGGTGCTTTTGATCCAGCGGGCATAGATGTCGTCGTAGCGACCATCGTTTTTAACCTGCCGCAGGAAGTTGTTCAGCCAGTTCATGAAATCCGGATCACCTTTGCGGATTGCCCAGGCCAGAGGTTCGAAGGTGAACGGCTCATCCAGGAACACCATGTTTTTGCCGCCCTGCTGGGCCATGAAGACAACGCAGAAGGGGAGGTCGTAAACGGTGGCATCCGCCTTACCGGTCATGACTTCGAGCGCGGCTTCGGATTCGACCTCGAAGGATTTGTAGTTAGCCTTGGGAATCAGGCGTTTGATGGCCTGCTCACCGGTGGTGCCCAGCTTGGAAGTGACGGTGTACTTGGGGTCGTTCAGGTCCTTGTAGGACTTGATTTGCCCCTCGTGCTTTTTATTGAGCAGAATGGTTTGGCCCACGATGATGTAAGGATCGGCAAAGTTGATCTTGAGGTTACGCTCCTGCGTGACCGTCATGCCGCTCATGATGATATCGAACTTCTTGGTCACCAGGGCCGGGATGATGCCGTCCCAGGCGGTATTGACGATTTCAAGCTTGACCCCCATGGCCTTGGCCATTTCCTTGGCCATGTCAACGTCGAAACCGATGAAATTGCCTTTTTTATCCGCCATCTCAAAAGGCAGATAGCCCGCTTCGAGACCGACGCGCAGCACACCGCGCTTTTGAATTTCTTCGATAGTCGATTTCTTGGCCAAATTGATATCATCGGCAGCCGCAAAGGGCACTGCCATTGATAGGATTACCATTGCTGCCACCAAACCGATCCACAAGCGATTTTTCATGTCATTCCTCCTTGGCGTAATGGTGTTTGCTTGCGAGAGTTCCAAAGGCGCCCTCTCGTTCTGATCGTCGGCGTGATGGTCGGTGCCGCAGATCACGCCCTGATCCCTTTTACTCAGCCTGCCGACCGTTCGGCAGGCTTGATCATATTTAACCGTCGACGGTTTCATTTCAAGGGGGGCCGTCGGCCCGATTGCAGACCGTTGCGGTCTGATGCGTTTTGCGATGCGAGATGGTGAAGCCAAGCCGTCTGCGGCAGCACTTTTTGAGTCTAACCTCCTCACTTAGAATATGTGTCCGCATTGGTCAAGCAAAATGCCGAAACCCGTTGAACGGCCTAATGCTCTATGTTATGGATAAAGCGTCAGATTCCAACAAGCTCACCACCTTCGGCGTGCCGCCGGCGCGCCCGGCGTCAACACAACCGAACCGCAACTTTAGCCAATGACGGGGGCAGCCCATGAAACCGGATCAACAACTGGATCTTCAGGCCTTGATGGCCAATCCAACCGTTAAGAACGCCATCAGCAATATCAATCCGGGTCTGGTGGAGCGGCGGGCCTTCCGGCCGCCGCGCTGTACGGTCTTCCAAAGCGCTTTTACATCCCTGCATGACGTCCATCAGTATCGGTTCGACATCGATCCGGAAGCCCGCCGCCAGCTGCCACGGATCATCGACAACCGTGTGCAGACCATCGTCGGCGAAGATCAACTGGACGACGAACAGGCGGCGCGTTTCACCCGACCACTTACCATCGGGATCGTTTTTTCGGGTGGACCCGCCCCGGGCGGTCACAACGTGATTGCCGGTCTTTTCGACGCGGCCCAGCAAGCCAACCCGGCAAACCGCCTGGTGGGCTTCCTGATGGGGCCGGACGGCATCATCGAGAGCGAATACATCGAGATTACGGCCGAACTCGTGGATGCCTACCGCAACCTGGGCGGCTTCACCATGATCCGCACCGGTCGCACCAAGATCGACACCCAGGAAAAAATGGCCCTTTCGCGACAGACCTGCCGGGATCTGGGTTTGGACGCCCTGGTGGTGGTGGGCGGCGACGATTCCAACACCAATGCCGCCTTTCTGGCCCAGGAGATGATGGATGACGGGATTCAGGTGATCGGGGTTCCCAAGACCATCGACGGCGACGTGCAGGTGCGGGATGTCGCGGGCCGCGTGCTGTGCGCCATCTCGTTCGGTTTTCATTCGGCGGCCCGCGCCTTTTCCCAGGATATCTCCAATCTCTGCACCGACTGCAGCTCGGATCGCAAGTACTGGCATATCTGCAAGGTCATGGGGCGCTCGGCCAGTCATCTGGCCCTGGAGGTGGCCCTGCAGACCCACGCCAACATGACCCTGATCGGGGAAGACCTGGCCGACTACGTGGACCCGCGGCGCATCGCGGCTGCCCGCGCCTCGGGCACGACGGATTTCACGGCCTTCGGCATCACCCTGCGGCACCTCTCGCGGGTGATCTGCGATGCGATCGTGCGCCGGGCGGCGGTCGGCAAGAACTGCGGGGTCCTGGTCATCCCGGAGGGTGTCCTGGAGTTCATCAACGAGATCCAGGTGTTTATCATCAAGCTCAACACCATCATCGCCGATTACAACAACACCCACGACCGCGATTTCCACACCAGCTATCCACGCCTGGAAGACAAGCTGGAGTTCCTGCGTCGCCTGGTCAAGGATATTTCCAGCAGTGCCAAGCAGGGCGTCTGGAATGCCCGCGACGACGAGCTCTTCAACGACATCCCGGCCTTTTTCCAGGAGGGCCTGCTCACCGAACGCGACAGTCACGGCAATTTTCAGTTCTCGCTGGTGGAAACCGACAAGGTCCTCATGGGGCTGGTCAGGGATTACCTCAAAATCCTGCGGGAAAAAGGGCTCTACAAGCTCGGCATCGAAAAGAACTACTACGAGAAAACCATGCGCAAGGGTGGCCTGGAACCCTCCATCTATGCCAAGGTGCTTTTCGATGATCCCGACAGTGATCACCTGATGGTGCGCAAGTCGATCATTTCCCTGAAAACCCTGCGCCAGGCGCTGGTCAAGGGGGCGCTTCTGGCGGACGAGGCGCCGCTGCCGGGTCCGGTGGTCAAGCTTTTCAACAAGTCGATCCCCAACTTCAAAACCCAGACCCATTTTTACGGGTATGACGGGCGCGGCAGCCATCCCACGCGCTTCGACTGCAACTACACCTACAACCTGGGGCTGACCGTCTTCAGCCTGATCGCCAACGGGGCCACCGGCCAGATGGCCGCCATCCGCAACCTGGAAAAGGATTTCAGCGAATGGGAACCCATGGGGGTTCCGATTGCGCCCCTGATGCACCTGGAGGAACGCAAGGGCAAGCTGGCCCTGGTGCTCGAAAAAAGCCTGGTGGAAACCAACTCGGTGGCTTTCCAGATCGTCAAGGCCTGCCGCGAGGACTGGCTCGGGGCTTCGCCGGGCGAAGACAATTACCGCCGCCCGGCCCCGATCCGGTTCGACGGACAAAGCGAGGATGAGCGGCCGCTGACGCTGGAGCTCAATGCCCTGGAGCAGAAGGAAGATGATTAAGCTTGGTCGGCAAGGTGTCGGTCTGGATTTAGATCGCGATAAGGGTTATGCGCGGGAAATTGATCTTTGAGCTTTCATATCGACCCATGTGTTTTGTCAGAACTCGTTCGCCCCAAGCCCCACCGCCGCCTCGTCGGCTGGATTGAGGCCCAGGATGAATCCCGCCTGTACTTGAGTGTGATCACGATTGGCGAGATTCAAAAAGGCATTGCCAAGCTTCCGGCTTCGTCTCGCAAAGAAAGACTTGTAACCTGGCTGGATGAGGAACTTGTTGAGCGTTTTAAAGGCAAGATTTTAAGTATCGATTTGACCGTCGCACGCCAATGGGGCCATATCCAGGCGGCATGCGAATTGCGCGGGCTTAAAATGCCTGTTGTCGACGCTTTTATCGCGGCTATCGCGCTCCTATCCGACATGACGATCGTAACTACGTAATGAACAGGATATGGCCGCCAGCGGGGCCAAAATTTTCAACCCATGGATGGCGTAAAGTAAAATAGGCCAACCACCTTCTTACCGCGTCACCGCGCGGGGCATGTGCGCCGTCCTCGAGTGTCTCCGGCCCGTTGCATCGACCACCATTCCATCCGCAAGTTCTTGAAGAAAAACCCGACGATCGGTATGTAAAGCATACCCTTTCCATTGGCACCCGTCTAGACGGTCGAGCGGTGGCACCCAGCGCATCATCACGAACACTCTATGTGCAAGACGACCAGGTCCCCCATGCGGTTAAAGTTCACTTGCCCTTCAAGATCTCGCGCTACGGCAGGAAGATGCGCGACGAGGTAATCGCGCAAGCGATTAACGTTTCCGTAGAACTCGAAAAAGGGATTAACCGCTTAGATGATCGCTTTGCTTTTCTAAGGGAAGTAATCGGCGTGGCGCACAGAAACCTGCGCCCTGGCTCTGCGCGTGGCGAAAATTGAAGACATCCTGTTCGGGATCGGATTTTTCCTGACCACGCGAAATACCTCCCGAAAACGATTTGGTACTTCAGCGAAACGCGCGATCAATTTAACAAGCCCCTCTTCCAAGATACGCGTAAACACCCCGTGTGGCGGCCCTAGCATCGTTTCGTTATGGAACTGCCCGCTTGGGCAGATTTTGAAATAAGTTGATGATTGTTAAGCACTTAATGCTGATGCTTGACAAAATTTAAGCAATTATTAAATTATATCATTGTTTAATCATCATCTATTCCGGCCCTCGCGCCAAAGTGCAAACGGAAAAATTTGCCGATTTGTGCACCCTATCGCCTTGTACCGAATTCTCCAATCGTTTGCAAATGATCAGCTCAGTCGTTCTCCCAAAGATTGATTGACCGGATTAAGTCCCTGCATGGCTTCTCACGGCGTAATTATTTCCTCTGTGTATCATTGTTTCGAAACTTATCTGACCCAAGCACCAAGTGCTTTATCTTT
>JASFTA010000172.1:0-4987 GCA_050114115.1 Desulfobacterales bacterium
TAAAAACACGAACGGAGTACAAGGATTTGGGCGTTGACTACTATCAAAATCGTTACAAAGAACGCATGCTGCGCAATCTGAAGCGTAAAGCGAAAGCCTTTGGCTTAACGATATTAGATCAAAATCAGCTGGTTATGGAAAATTGACAACATTTAGTTCCTTAGAAGTCCGATATCAGCGTTACGCTTCAGCCCTCGTCATTGCAGCGTACCTCAAGTACGCTTCATTCCTCGGGCTTCGCAAGCCTTGATCTCGAAATTTTCACGAAACCGTCTGGAACGTGACTTATTACGAGTCCATCATGATTATAGGTTGAATTATTAGAACGTTCGCGTAAAAGCGAGGGCGGTCGCAACGGCCGGCGGCGGCATCCTGGACACGGTCGCGTGTTTCAGCGGCCGCTGAAGCTCGCGCAGTACGCCAGAAAACGATCCATGGCCTCGTCGTAATCGCGTCCGACGACGATCGCATCGCCAACCACATCGTCGTGGCGCGAAAGCTTCACGATTTCAAAATGATTGCGGTGAAGCCACAGACGTTTGTCCTGGGGAAGTTCTTCATCCGTCAGACCGGCGATATCCATTTTTTCAAGCCCGCCGGATGCGGCGTTGTTGCCGTAAACGATAGGCTTCTGGTCGGCCTGGGGGATGATGAATTTGACTTCACCACAGGCCTGCAACGCCAGTTTGCGTCCGTTGGGCATGACCGCGTAGGCGACCTGCCCTTTATAGAAGACGCTGTCGCTGCAACGGTCCTTTTTTTCCTGGATAACATACATTTCCATGGTGGTAAGGATCCTCGGTGATAAAAAAGCCTTTGGCGCCCGGGCCCCAAAGGCTGGTCATGGCTGACCTTGTGGCAACCCGGCGATCATGGCGAAAACGCTTTAGACCCGTGGCTTTGCGCCTCCGTTTTTCAACGGATTTGCCTTTTTCAAATCGGAAGGCGGACTTTATGTTGACGCTGTTTGCAGGGGCGCGTATGCCCAAATTCATTCTGCGCAGGTCGAGCGGTCAACCGATCGCATTGCTTTCCGCCTATCGTTTTGCTTTCCATTGGTAACCGGCTTAGCGCACCCCCGGGGTGTGTCCTGCTCACAGATCCGTCGACCGGATTCCGCGTAATTTTTTCAGTGTATCCAATTTTTTGTGATTCATGAGCAGGTCGATCCACTCACTGAACTTGGCGGCCAGCCGGTTTTCATCCTCGTATTTCTGCTTGGATTCGATACGCAGCACTTTATCCTTCAGATCACTGCGCTCGGGCTGCTGTTCCAGCAGGCGGCGATAGATTTCGATGGCCTTGCGATAATGCCCTTGGCTGGCATATATCCCGGCCATGGTTTCCGTTTCGAATTTCTGATCGTCGGCCATGCACTCACCTCTGAAGGTCACGCTACAACGCGCTCGGCATCGGGCACTGATTACCCGTGGACCGCCGCCGCGCGTCAGTCGGCTTCGGCCGGGCGCTCACCCGGCGCGATGAACACCAGATCGTGTTCGGCAACCAGCCCCAGTTCCTCCCGCGCCACGTGTTCGATATACAGCGGATCTTTCTCGAGCCGCACCTTCTGCTGGTAGAGGGCCAGGTTCTCGCGCAGGAGCATTTCGTTGCTATCCACCAAACGGTCACGTTCCAGCCGCAAAAGATGGAAATCGGCCAGCCCCTTGTCGCCGAAAATAATCACCAGCAGAAAGGCAAACAGACCGATAATCGCCATCGCCAGCAGAAAGGTTTGACGCATCGTCATGGTGGCAAATCCCTATGGCGAACAAAACGGTAGAGCATTTGTAATTCGCGACTGTTGGTCAGCCACGACAGCGCCAGGTAGCCGGCCAGCCCTGCGGTTACGCAGACCAGCAGCCGCACGCCGTTGACGGCCAAACCCGCCTGGGGATCGATCGGCAACCAGTGCAGCAGAGCGGTGACCATGATGCCCATCAGGATTGAGCAACAACCGGCGCGGATAAATGCCAATGTGATCGCCTTGCCGCCCAGGTTCCCGATCTTGCGCCGCAGAGCGATCAGCAGCAGGCCCAGACTGGTCGCCGCCGCACCGGCCGCAGCCAAGGCGATGCCTTTATGCCCCAAAGGGTGCATCAAACCCGCCCCCACAACCAGATTGAAGGCCATGCCCACGGCGGCGACGGCCAAAGGGGTCCGGGCATCCTTGAGGGCATAGAAAGCCGTCTGCACGATGCGCAGACCGGCGTAGGCCCATAGACCTGTACCGTAACACAACACGGCTTCCGAGGTCAATCGCGTGGAATTACTACCAAAAGCCCCTCTTTCCAAAAGGACTTGAACGATCGGCATGCGCAGCACGACCAGCCCTGTCATCGCCGGCAGGGTGACAAACCAAACCAGACGCAAGGCCTTCTGAAAAGTGGCCACAAAATGGGGCCAATCCGCACCGGCCGCCAGGCGCGACAAACCCGGCAGGAGCGCGGTCGAGGCCGAAACGGCAAACAGCCCCAGCGGAAACTGAATCAGACGATCCGCGAAAAACAGGGACGAAATGCTGCCCGGTGCCAGAAACGAGGCCAGCAATGTTCCGATAACGATGTTGAATTGAAAGCTGGCCGACCCCAAGGCCGCGGGAACCGCCATTCGCCCAACGGCCCCCAGCTCAGGATGTGGCGGCCACACGGGATGCCAGAGCGCTATTCGGCGGGCCTTGAGCGCCGGCAGTTGGATCAGGAGTTGGACCCCCCCGGCGACCACGACACCCACGGCCAGGGCCTTTATCCCGATGGCGGTGGTCATGGACAAGCCGGCCGTCGTCAGGAGCGTGAAGATCAGCACCAGATTGAGACCCACCGGTGCCAACGCCGGTGCGGCAAAATGGCCCTGGGCATTGAGAACGCCGGCGATCATGGCCACAACCCCTGCAAAAAAAACGTAGGGCCACATGATCCGGGTCAATTCCACCGCCAACGCGTAAACGGGGCTGCCCACCGCATAGCCGGGGGCGATCAAACGGACAACCCAGGGGCTGCCGACCGCGCCCAGGATAACGACCGGCACCAGCATCACGACCATCATCTGAACGGCTGAAGCGGCCAGGCGGTGGGCGGCGGCAGGCCCCTCGCGCCGCAGGCAGGCACTGTAAATCGGGATGAATCCCATGCCGAGGGCGCCTTCCCCAAACAAGCGGCGCAGCACATTGGGTATCCGGAAAGCGGCAATAAACGCGTCCGTGAATAGACCGGTGCCGAATATCCAGGCAATGAGCATATCGCGCCCATAGCCCAGAATACGGCTTAGCAGGGTGATGGCCGTCAACAGGCGCGCCGCGGAGGCCGCGCGGCGCATTTCATTTGGTGGATGGGCTGAAGGATTTATTTCTCGCAAAAGGTGTCACCGGCGCAAGGACTGTCGGTACAATCTTCTTGACAAGCCTAAGGGCAGCCTGTAAATAAGCCAATTTACGTTACGACAAAACTACTCAAGGAGATCCATCTTGGCAAATCACAAATCGGCTATCAAACGCGCCCGGCAGAATGAAATCCGGCGCCTGCGCAATCGCGCGGTTAAGACCCGGATCAAGAATATCATCAAAGACGTCAACACGGCCGCAACGGCTGAAGATCATGACGCCACCGCCGCCAAGTTGCAAACGGCGCAGTCCACGATCGACAAAGCCGCCAAACACGGGGTGCTTCACCCTAAGACGGCCGCCCGCAAGATTTCACGTCTGAACAAGAGCGTCCGTCGCCCTTAGGCCCAATCCCCTTACCGCGCCCCACCGCCCGAAACGGGGCCAGCGGATCTATCGAACGCGTGGCATCGGCAGGCCGCGCGTTTTTTGTCGATCGACCTGATGGTCCTGCCCTCTAAAACCGTTGGGTGAATCGATAGTGGAATTTTTCGGCAATCCGCAGGGAAATCGCTTCCAGGGCTTCACGTAGGCTGCCTTCCGAACTCACCTTGTCAGGCTCGACGAAATAAGCTTCATTTTCCCGTATTCTCTGTCCCCACACCTTACGCCCTTGCCGGTCCTTGACGGTGAGTTCCACGGTCACGAAAACCCGGCGTTCCAATGCCGTGTTGATATTCTCGCGCGCGATCGTATTGGTCTGAAGCTCCTTGATCACCCCCTTGACGACGGCATCCGCGGACCCACGATCGGTCAGGGCGATCCGGTCACCGCGCTCGACTTCGTACACCAGATCGTTGGTGAAAAGCGCTTCGATCCCCACTTGACGCGTCCGGTTCTCGAATGGGGGAATGCTAAGGGACGCAATCTCCTCATAGCCCTCGCGGTAGCCGCCAAAGCGGTAGTTGCAGGCCGCTAGCACCATGATCAGTCCCAAAACCATGGCGAACGGGAGCATTTTACGCATATGGGCAGCTGACTTGCGCATCAGACGACGATATTGACCAGTTTACCGGGCACCACGATCACCTTGCGCACCGTTTTACCCGCGATGAACTTCTGGGCGCGCTCGTCCGCCAGGGCCTGCTTCTCGATCTCCGCCCGGGAGGTTTCCGCGGGCACGGACAGCCGGCTGCGCAGTTTGCCGTTGACCTGAATGACAATGGTCAACGCTTCCAGATTTAGCGCGGCCTCGCTGTGAACGGGCCAATCGGCCTGCAGCACACTGCCCTCACGGCCCAGCGCGTGCCAGATTTCTTCGCTATAATGGGGGACGATGGGGGCCAGCAGCAAGGTCGTGTTATCAAGCGCCAGACGGATGACCGCCAAATCCTCGGCGGTGGGCGCTTCCGGTTCGAAAGCGCTCAGAACGTTGACCAGTTCCATCACCGCACTGATGGCCGTATTGAAATGAAAGCGGTCTTCGATATCGCGCGTCACCTTGAAGATGGTCTGGTGCACCTTTTTGTAGAGGACACGTGTCGGCTCCGGCAAGGCCTTCTCCTCGCCGGCAAACGGTGCCACGGTTTTGACCGCCGGCACCCATTTATGGGCCAGCCGCCAGACGCGGTTTAAAAAGCGGTACCCGCCCTCGACACCCTGGGCGCT
>JASFTA010000173.1:0-4985 GCA_050114115.1 Desulfobacterales bacterium
CCTCCCGCTCTGCGGGAAGAGCCTCACGACCAATTGGTTGCCAGGCCGATATTAGACAATTTTCCCACTGCCGGTTTCCGTGCTCACGCGGAAAAAGACGGCGTACAAGGCCGGCACCAGCCCCAGGGTCAGGGCCGTGCCGAAAATCAGGCCCCAGCCCAGGATGCAGGCCATGGCGAAAAACAGCGGGTCCCGCGAAATAATCAGCGGCATGACGCCCAGGACGGTGGTGACCGTCGTCATCAGGATCGGTCGGAAACGCGACAGCGCGGCGGCCACCACGGCGTCGTAGGGCGTCTTGCCGGCCGCCTGTTCCCCGTCGATCTTGTCGATCAGCACGATCCCGTTGTTGATGATGACCCCGGCCAGGCTGAGCAGGCCCAGCATTCCGAAAAAGTCGAAGGGCGCGCGCATGATCACTAGCCCGATAAAGGCCCCTGTAAAGGCCAGCGGAATGGTGAAGAAGATGATCGCCGGACGGCGGAAGGAATTGAACTGCCAGATCAGGAGCACCACGATGCCGAAGAAGCAGGCCGGCATGTAGCGGGTCAGCTTTTCCATGGTTTCGATGCGGGTTTCGATCTCGCCGCCCACCTCCCAGCGGTAACCCTCCTTGAGATCGAGATCGGCGATGAAGGGTTCGATCGCCGCCAGCAGTTCCTCGGCTTTGAGGGTTTCGTGCTTGGCTTCCACCGTGACCGTCTTTTCCTGGTCGTAGCGGGCGATGCGGCTGAATTCCCAGTGGTGGTCGAACTCCGCGATCTGGGTCAGGGGCACCCGGTTGCCGCGCTCGGTGCTGCCGACGCTCACGTTCCAGAGGTCTTCCAGATCTGTGCGTTCTTCTTCGATCGAGCGGGCCAGGACCGGGATGGCCAGGTCGCCCTCGCGGTATTCGGTGATCTTGATCCCGTCCATATGGGCGGCCAGCGAGTTGGCGATGTCTTGCGAGGTGATCTCGGCCCGGCGCGCACGGATCTGATCGACGAGAACCCGTATTTTGAGGACCTTGTTCTCCCAGTCGCTGCGTACATCCAGTGATCCCGGCAGTTCTTTGATGGCGGCCACGAGTTCATCGCCCTTCTGGAAAATATACTCGGGATCGAGGCCAATCAGGCGGACTTCGAGAAAACCGGGCTCCTCGGAGCCCATCCACATGCGTTTGACCCGGCCGGCGGCCTCGGGAATCTGATCGTCGAAATAGTCGCGCACCCGTTCCACCAGACCCGGCACCTGGTCGGGGGTTTCGGTGTTCACCACCAGAAAGGCCACATGCGGATCGGGATCCAGGGGCGAGAGCACCAGAAAAAAGCGCGGGCCGCCCGTGCCCACGTAGGCGATGGTGCTGGTGATCTCGGGATTTTCCGCCTTGTCCGCCAGCCAGGCGGCCAGCTTGCGGGTGGTTTCATCGGTGGCCGTGCTGCGCGTGCCGGCCGGCATGTCCAGGTAGATCAGAAACTGGTTGCGCTCGCTGGGGCCGAAAAATTCCCTGGTCAACTGGCTGGCCACGAACCCCCCCAGGACCAGCATGCCGATGCCCCCGATCAACGCCAGCTTGCGGAAGCGCAGGATGGTTTCCAGCAGGCCCCGGTAAACGCGGTAGAATTTGCCGTCGTAGGCCTTTTCTTCCGATGGCGCGTTAGCGGGGGCGGGCGCTCCACCGACCTTCATGAACCAGAAGCTCATGCAGGGGGTCATGTACATGGAGAGAAACCAGGACGACAACAGCAGGATGATCACCACCATGGGCAGGGAAAAAGCATATTCCCCGGTCTGGCCGTCGATCAGCAGCATGGGGATAAACGCCAGGATGGTGGTCAGCGACGAGGTCAAAAGCGGGATGGCCAGGGTGCGCCCGGTTTCCAGACAGGCGGCCCGTTTCTCCTCGCCCCGTTCGAGCCGGGAGCGGATGTCTTCGGCAATCACGATGCCGTTGTCCACCAGCATGCCCAGGGCGATGATGGCCGAGGCAATCGAGACCCGCTCGAGTTCGATACCGCTGGCCCCCATGATGATCAGGCCCATCAGCATGGTCATGGGCACGAAGGAGCCCACGATCAGTCCGGTGCGCACGCCCAGAAACAACATCACCACCACCAGGACGATGGCGAGCGTCTGGTAGACATTGCTGAGGGCTCCGTTGACGGCCACTTCCACCAGGTCGGGCTGGAAGGTGGCGAACTCCATCACGTAGCCCAGGGGAAGCTGAGACTCCAGATAACGGACCTTGGCGGTCAGGGCCTCGCCGAAGGCCACCGAGTTGACCCCCGGCGTGATGGAGACGCTGATCACAATGGAGGGCCGGCCGTTGTAGTAGGCCAGGCTCGGGGGGGGATCCTCGTAACCCCGCACGACGGTCAGCAGGTCCGTGAGCTTCACCGTCTGGCGTGTGTCGGGGATGGTGATCAGGACGTTTTCGATGTCTTCGATGTTTTGAAAATTGCCCGTGGGCTCCACGATAACATCCTGGCCGGCGGCGTCGACGCGGCCGCCGGGCAGGACCACATTTTGTTTGACGAGGGTGTTGATGACCTCGCGGCCCGTGATGCCGAACTGTTCGAGCTTGGCCGATGAAAAGGTCAGGAAGACCTGTTCTTCCTGGATCCCGAAGAGTTCGATTTTGCGGATGCCGCCGAGTTCGTAGAGCCGGTCGCGGATGTCGCGCGCCACCAGGCGCATCTCGGCCATGGAGAACCCGTCGCTCCACAGGGCAATCGTGGCCACGGCCACAAGCCCGAATTCGTCGTTCACAAAGGGGCCGATGGTCCCTTCGGGCAGTTCGGGCTTGATGTCGCTCATCTTGTTGCGGACTTTTTGCCAGATCAGGTCGAGATTCTCGTACTCGTCGCGGGTTTCGGCATGGATGATGGCCACCCCGGTCTTGGAGTCCGACCAGATTTCGTCGATTTCGGGCAGGGTGCGGATCTGGGCCTCCAGTTTGCGGGTGACCAGATCCTCCATGTCGGCGGGTTCCATGCCCGGGAAGAAGGCGCTCACCACGATTTCACGGATGACGATGGGTGGGTCTTCCTGGCGCGGAAAATTGAGAAACTGCAGAATGCCGAAGAGAACGACGGTGACGATGAAGGTGATCGTCAGGCGCTGGGTGTCCAGGGCAAAGCGGGTGATCAGGGCCATAAGCTGTGTTTTCCTATTTGAGGGGCAATCGCGTGATCATGCCGGGACTTTCGGCGCATGTTCCCGGCCAAAGGCGAATTAGGGTTGGGCCTGCTCCGGGTTCAGCAGTTTGACCTTCTGGCCGTCCTCCAGAAAGCTCACCCCGGCCACGGCGATGATCTCACCGCCGGCAAGGCCCTCGATGACCATGAGCCGGTTGCCGACCACGCTCTTGAGCCCCTTGACCGGTACTTTTTTGACGACCGATTTTTCGGGGTCGAAAACGAAGACATACCCCTGCTGGGGCGACGCACCAGGGCTCAGCGCGGAGACGGGCACCAGGAAGGCGCGCTGGTGATCGGCTTCGGCGATCTGGAACGTCACCTCCGCGGTCATGCCCGGGCGCAGTTTGAGGTCCGTGGTCAGAATCTTGATCTTAACCGGGAAGGCGTTGGCCGTGCCGGCCACGCGCCCGACATCGGTGACGATGCCGTTGTAGACCTGCGTGGGGTCGATGGGGAAAACCATGCGGCAGCCCTGGCCGATATAGATCCCTTCGATATCCGTTTCGGGGATGCTGGAAACCACCTCCATGGCCCCTTCGATAAAGGCGTCGTAGATGGGGTCGCCGCGTTTGACCTCGAAGAAGGGCTCCACGTGACGGGTGGCGATCACGCCGTCGAAGGGGGCCAGCAGCTTGGTCTTGGTCAGGTCGCGTTTGGCCAGGTTGAGCTCGGACAGCGCCACTTTGACGTTCTCGCGGGCGCTTTCAAAGGCGGCCTTGGCCTGGTCTACCGAGCTCTGGCTCACCGCGCCGGGGCTTTCTTCATTCACCTTGCGGTAGCGCTCGTACTCGGCGTCCTTTTCGGTGAGCTGCGCC
Source organism: Desulfobacterales bacterium (assembly GCA_050114115.1). GTDB lineage: Bacteria > Desulfobacterota > Desulfobacteria > Desulfobacterales > UBA5852 > JABZFP01. The sequence continues at coordinate 3,995 of JASFTA010000173.1, forward strand.
CGCGACCGTCTAAGCTTGGCCAGGGCCGCGTCCACGTCCAGATTGAAGGTCTGGGGGTCCAGGGTGGCGATGACCTCGCCTTTGGTGATTTCCTGGCCCACGTCGAAGAGCACGTCCTTGACGTTGCCGGCCACCTCGAAGCTCAGACTGGATTTGTCCACGGCTTCGACCACCCCCGAAAACTTCCGGGTCTGGGCGCTGGCGCGCTCCTCGACCTTGATGGTCTTGACGGCCCGGATCACTTCCTTGGGCGGCGGGGTTTCCTTCTGACAGGCGAGCAGGGCGGCCATGGAGACGATCAGAAATAAAATTGCGATGGGTCGGTATCGCATCGGTTGAGGTCCTTTGCTGGGTCGTTGTTGGGTGGACAGCCCCCGTTTCCATCGGGGTTTAAATGCCGGATGGCCGTCAGAGCATGCACGCACCAGCGGCGTCAGGAACGATCGTCGAGCGCCGCCACACCGGGTAGGGTCTTGCCCTCCAGAAACTCGAGCGAGGCCCCCCCGCCGGTGCTCACGTGCGACACGCGATCTTCGACGCCGGCCGTGCGGATCGCTGCGGCGGAATCCCCCCCGCCGATCACGGTGACCGCGCCCCGCTCGGTGGCGTCCGCCAGGATTTCGGCAATGGCCACGGTGCCGCGGGCGGTGGCCTCGATTTCGAAAACCCCCATGGGCCCGTTCCAGACAATCGTGCGTGCCTTGGTCAGGTACGAGCGGAACCGGTCGATGGTGGCCGCGCCGATATCCACACCGGTCCAGCCGGCGGGGATGGCCTCCACGGGCACCGTTTGCAGGGCCCCAATCTGTCGGGCCTTGATATCCAGCCGATCGGTGATGCAGGTATCCGCCGGGAGGATGATCTTATCACCTTCCGCGGTGAGCAGGTCAAGAGCAACGTGGATTTTCTCCGCCTCGACCAGGGAATGGCCGATTTCCAGCCCCTGGGCCTTGAAAAAGGTGTAGGCCATGCCGCCGCCGACCAGGATGTG
>JASFTA010000174.1:0-4939 GCA_050114115.1 Desulfobacterales bacterium
TTGCAGGCACGCCAGCGCATCCTGTTCGCCGGGCCGGCGGACGCCTGTCGCGGCCCCATGGCCGCGGCCCTGGTGCGGGCCCTGGGGGGGGAGCACCTGGCCGCAGCCTCCGGGGGGATCCGTGCGGCGGAGGTCATTCATCCGAAGGCGATAACGGCCATCGGTGCCATGGGTTGGGATTTGGCCTATGAGGAACCCCGCGATCTGACCCGGGTCATGGCGGATTTTCGTGCCGACCAGGGGATTGCCCTGGCGGCGGGGCTCGATTTACCGGCTCTGCCCCAAGGCGACTGGCAAACCTGGGAGTTGCCTGCGGTGGCGCCGGATGACCCCGAGGGCGCCGCCCAGTTGGCGAGCGCCATCGAGACGCGGGTCAAGGCCCTGCTGGCGGAAGCGGGGGCTGCCGCCGTCTGAAGCCCCGGTGCCGCACAAAGCTTGCCAGGGCGGTCATGATCGACTATGAAACTAGCCAGCCTGTGGCGGGACCGGACCGAAAGCGACAACGCATTTCCAACGACGACAAATAGTCCACGCAACCTATCATCGAGGAAAGGAGAAGATCAGCAATGGACAAGTATGTATGTACGATTTGCGGCTATGTGTATGATCCGGCCGAAGGCGATCCGGACAATGATGTAAACCCGGGAACGGCTTGGGACGATGTGCCCGAAGACTGGGTCTGCCCGATCTGCGGTGCTGGCAAGGACGATTTCGAAAAGGAAGAATAACCACCAAACTGATCGACGCACCTAAGCCCAAGCCGTTGCCCGCGAGGATGGTCTGGCGGTACGGCGAGGTCATGTTCAAGTGCGGGTCGCTGCGACCAGGCCGCTGATATCCGCGGGGTCCAAGCTTGTGCGCGGCCAGCGCGCCTTTGCTGAAATCACCCTCGGAAACGATGCCCTTTTAGCCCTTGACGGGAGAAAAGGGCATTGATTTTAGCCCCGGGGGCCTTATTATTTTTTTTGTTTCAGATGCCGGGTGCCGAGCGGAAACACCGTGGATGAGGCCCGGTTCTACTTTTAACGCCAAACCACTTGAGGGAGCGCCATGCGGCCGATTGAAATTGCAGACGGAATCTACGATGTGGGGGTCAAAGATTGGAACATCCGCGATTTTCACGGTTACAGCACGCACCAAGGCACCACCTACAATGCCTTTTTGATCATGGACGAAAAAATCGCCCTGGTGGATACGGTCAAGAAGGAGTTCGCCGATCAGATGCTCGCCAATATCGCCCAGATCGTCGATCCCCACAAAATCGATCTGGTCGTCAGCAACCATACGGAGATGGACCACTCGGGCGGACTGCCGCGGATCATGCACCGGATCGGCGAGGACAAGCCATTGTACTGCTCCAAGATGGGCGCCAAGAACCTCAGGCAGCATTTTTTCCCGTCATGGAACTACCAGCCGGTGGGCAGCGGGGATGAAATCAGCCTGGGACGGCGTACGCTGAGTTTCCTGGAAACGCGCATGCTGCATTGGCCGGACAGTATGTTCACTTACCTCAAAGAAGATCAAATTCTTTTTTCCAGTGATGCTTTCGGCCAGCATTACGCCGGGCCCGAGAAGTTCGACGACGAGATCGGCGACCGCATCATGCCCCACGCCAAGAAATATTACGCCAATATCCTTCTGCTTTATGCGGCCAAAACCCTCAAGCTCCTCGAGAGCGTCTCCAAGATGGGGCTGGCGATCAAGATGATCTGTCCCGACCACGGCGTGCTCTGGCGCAAGGACATCGCGAAAATTGTCGATGCCTATGTGCGCTGGTCCAAACAGGAGGTTCAAAACAAGGCCCTCGTCATCTACGACACCATGTGGCACAGCACCCAGCAAATGGCCGAATCGATCGTGGCCGGCCTGGCTGAAGCCGACGTGTATGCCGTGCCCATCGACCTGCGTCGCACCGACCGCAGCGATGTCATGACCGAAGTGCTTGACGCCCGGGCGGTCGTGGTGGGCTCCCCGACGCTCAACAACCAGGTTTTCCCCACGGTGAGCGACTTTTTGACCTATATGAAGGGGCTCAAACCCAAAGGCCGGGTTGGCGCGGCCTTCGGCTCCTACGGCTGGAGTGGTGAAGCAGTCCGGATGATAACGGAAGAGCTGCAAACCATGAAATTCGACGTGGTCGCGCCGGGTCTGCGGATTCAATATGTCCCGGATACCGAAGGGCTGGCGGCCTGCGAGGATTTCGGCCGCCAAATTGCCGAGGCCATGAAGGGCTGATGTTTATACAGATCCGGATTGCAGGGCGGAGAATGAACGACCACACGGGGTCTGATGGTTATGAATCGTCTGTTCATTTTCTTTCACGTGAAAGAAAACGCCATGTCCCTCTCTCTCCTGCGCGTCGCCACTATTGACGGCGCGCGTCGGAACTCGCTGCGCTCAGGCAGGCCGACGCGCTTTTCCCGGCAATAACGTCGATGCTCGGCGCGGGACAAAGTGGGGATAATACCCATTGCCATCCAGGGCCATGCTGCCCAGACACAAAAGAAGGGGCGGATTAGCACCTCTTCCGGTAGCAAAAGAAGGCTTCAACCTTCTAAAGATATAACCGGACGATTGATGGATCGGATTTGCTGACATGAAAGTGCCCGTCATCGACATGAACGACTGCACCCTCTGCGGCGGTTGCTATGAGATGTACCCCGAGCTGTTCCGGCTCAACGATGCCGGGTTTATCGAAGTTGCCGAGATGGAATGCTACCCCGAAGACGACGTCGATGACATTATCAAACACTGCCCCCAGGACTGTATCCACTGGGAGGATGTCTGAGACCCGGCGGGATCGACATTTCTGCTGGGTCGTCTTTGCTTGGCTGAGGAGATGACGGATGCAAAAAGTGGCCCTGTTTGTCTTCAATGGCTCTCCTATCTGTTTTGTGCATGTGCTCCTGAATGCCCTGGATATGCATACCCGGGGAGATCAGGTCCGGATCGTCATGGAGGGGGAAGCGACCCAATTGGTGGAAAAGCTGGCGCAGCCGGACAACTGGCTTCACGGGCTCTGGCAAAAGGCCCGCGCCCAAGACCTCGTCGCCGGGGCCTGCAAGGCCTGCTCTCAGAAGCTGGGCGTAGGGGCGAGCGTCGAAGGTCAGGGGTTGAACTTTCTGGATGATATGAACGGCCATCCGGGCATGGCGGCCTTCAGGGCGCAAGGCTACGACATCATCACCTTCTGACAGCGCCGCCGCCCCGGTATCTGAAAGGCAGTTAGGGTGGACCGTAAATGACGACCACGGCGTTATGCCATCGTGCCCTTAAGCGACGCATCCGAGAAGTCCTCCAGGACCAGGATTATGCCCAGGCGCTGATCGCTCTGGAGCGTTTTCCGGCCCGCCGGGTGGTCAACCCGTTGATTTCCTTTTTCTGCAGTGGCGACCCCCGGCTGCGCTGGCGGGCGATCAGCGGGATGGGCGAAGTTGTGACCCGACTGGCGGATACCGAATTGGAATCCGCGCGGGTGGTGATGCGGCGGCTCATGTGGACGCTCAACGACGAATCCGGCGGTATCGGTTGGGGCGCGCCCGAGGCCATGGGGGAGATCACCGCTCGGCATGCCGGGCTGGCCGCGGAGTTTGCCTGCATCCTGGTTTCCTATATCCGGCCGGATTGCAATTTTCTGGAACACCCCGTTCTGCAGCGCGGCGTTTTGTGGGGCCTGGGGCGCCTGGCTTATGCGCGACCGCAGATGGTCGCCGATACCGCCCCCTTTATCATCCCCTTTCTCGAATCCAAGGACGCCTACCACCGAGGTTACGCGGTCTGGCTGCTGCGCGCCTTGGCGGAAAGACACCCGCAGGAGGCGTGCCAAGCGCTGGCCGGGGATCAGGGCCGCTTTCAGTTTTATTTCGATGGTCAATTCTCCGAGGTGACGGTTGCCGATGCTGTCCGCGGCCAACTGTTGCCCAATTGAAGTATCCCGTCCCATTTATATCAGGAGGCCGTTTCACATGATCGAGACTTCCAATCCAACACCGATAGCGACGGCGGATCTGTGTGATGATCATGCCGATCAACTCCAAATTGCCCGGCCGGAGCTTAAGGCCTATGGTGGCCGACGGCAGTTCGGTGGCCGCATTCACACCGTCCAGGTTTACCAGGACAATGTCCTGGTGCGCCGCCAACTTGAGAGAACCGTCGTGGACGCCGTTCTGGTGATCGACGGGGGCGGTTCGCTCGAATGCGCCCTGGTAGGGGATATTCTGGCGGGAATGGCTTGCCAAAATGGCTGGCAAGGTATCGTGGTCAATGGCTGTATCCGGGATGCCGCCGCCATCGCCAAACTTCCAATCGGCATTCGGGCTCTGAACACCCATCCACTCAAAAGCGGCAAACGCGGGACCGGTCAGGAAAACCTGCCCGTCACCTTTGCGGGGGCGACTTTCCGCCCGGGGGAATACCTGTATGCCGACGAAGACGGTCTGGTGGTGTCGGCCAGTGCGTTGATTTAGGATTTTCGTGGCGCTATCGATCTAGACGACAACCATCTTCATAAATCGTTCATTCTCTCGCACGCGCAAGAAAAGATGACCCCGTAAAGCGTCGGATTTATTCGAGGCTTGTCATTCCGGCGGAAGCCAGAATCCATTAATGCCAGCATGTTCTGGATGCCGGATCAGGTCCGGCATGACGAAAGCAATTCGATTTAAAGGGCCGACGCGCTTTTTCCGAACGTATCCCCGATGCTCGGCGCGGCGCCAAGGGATTATTGACCCTCTCCTGAAATTCTTCACCAATATTGAGCCAGGTCAATTCCAATTCGGGGTCTTTCGGTTAGTTTCATTCGTGGTTAGCGTGTGAAACTGATGAATGCTGGAGGACCGGGCATGAAGTGGACCCCCGAGGCCGAGAAGGCCGTCAAAAAAGTTCCCTTTTTCGTGCGCCAGCGCGTACGGGCGCGGGTCGAGAAAGAAGCCGCCGGCGA
>JASFTA010000175.1:0-4920 GCA_050114115.1 Desulfobacterales bacterium
CTGTATTGTCCCCATGGCAAGCGTCGGCCGCTCCTTCGAGCGCGCTTTTCAGTTCCGCAAGCACACCCAGCAGGCCTTCCAAGCGGGCGTGAAGCGTGCCTGGGAAGAGCAGTCGCCGACCGAGGCCATGTTTTCGGGCGCCCTGCCATTCGAGGGGATTGATTTGCAGACGGCCGACATTCATGCCCTCAGCGCCCGCTGCCGGATCGATCACGGCATCGGTCCGGTTCATCACACCCGAGGTGGATCCCAGGCCGGCTATGCACGTTGGGAAGCTTTCAAACGCCAGGGGCTGCGCGCCTATGCCCGCCTTCGCAACGATGCCGCCGTCATGCCGCCCCGGGGCGTCAGCCGGCTGTCGGCCTACCTCCACTACGGCATGATCTCCCCTATGCGGATCGCGCGCGAGGCCGCCACTGATGGGTCGGCCGGAGCGGCCAAATTTCTGGACGAGTTGCTGATCTGGCGTGAACTGGCCCACAATTTCTGCTTTCACACCCCGGACCCGGAAAACCTGGCATGCCTGCCCGATTGGGCCCGGGAGACCCTCGACCGGCACCGCGACGACCCGCGTCCGCGTCTCTACAGCCCGGAACGGCTCGAACGTGCCCGCACAGGAGATCCCCTGTGGGACGCGGCCCAGCGCTCGCTCTTGCGCCAGGGCGAGCTGCACAATAATCTGCGCATGACCTGGGGCAAGGCCCTGCTGGGCTGGACATCTTCACCGGAGGAGGCGCTCAAGCGCTTGATCGATCTGAATCACCGTTTGGCACTGGACGGCTGTGATCCCAACTCCTACGGCGGCATCCTCTGGTGCCTGGGGCTGTTCGACCGCCCATTTCGCCCGGAGCAACCCGTGATCGGCGCCCTGCGGGCAAGGCCGCTTGCGGGACATGCCCGGCGGCTCGACTTGACCGCCTACCGGCAAAAGGTGGATCGGCCGGCTTCCGGCACGTCGCTCAGGGTCGCCGTGATTGGCGCCGGTCTGGCCGGGCTGCGGGCCGCCGCCGTTCTGGCCGATCACGGCCATCGGGTCACGGTTTACGAAAGGGAAGCATTACCCGGCGGGCGTCTCGGGGGACTCATCTGGAAAACTGAGAGTGTGGATGCCGGCGCCCAGTACTTTACCGCCCGCGACCCGCGCTTCCGGCGCCACGTGGCGTCCTGGGAGGCGGAAGGATTCGTATCGCGCTGGGACGGCGCGCTGGCGGCGTTAAAAAACCCCGGGGATCACCGCCCCGTAAAAAATACCATCGTCCGCTACGTGGCCCGCCCCGACATGCGACAGCTGGCGGTTCATCTGGCGGCGGGCCTGAACGTCCGCTACGGCGCCAAGGTCGAACGCCTGGTGCCCGAGAGCGGCGGGTGGCGACCGGCGTTGGCGGCAGGCGGGCCGCAGGGTCGATGCGAGGCCGTTCTCATGGCCACACCGCCCCACCAGGCGCAAGCGCTGCTGCCGGATGGATCATCCCTGGCGGCGGTGACCGCGAGTGTTAAGATGCAGTCCTGCTGGGCGCTCATGGCTGTTTTCGACCAGCCCTTGGATCTGGCTTTCGATGGTATCTTCTTCAATGCCGGTCCCCTGTCCTGGGCCGCCCGCAACGCCAGCAAACCGGGACGGGCGCCGCAAGAAATCTGGATGCTGCATGGGGCCCGAGGATGGCCGCACGAGGCGCAAAGCATCAGCGCGGATGCCGTTGCCGCGCAGATGCTGGCCGCCTTCTTTGAGTACACCGCGCTCTCGCCGGTTCCGCCCGCGCACCTCCAATACCGCTATTGGACCGCGGCCGCCGCGCGCAATCCCCTCGATCAGGGGTGTCTCTGGCACCAAGAGGAGAGGCTCGGCATCTGCGGCGACTGGTGCGCCCGGTCGCGCGTCGAAGGTGCTTTTCTAAGCGGTACTGCCGCAGCCGGCCGCCTGCTGGCGGACGCAGCGATGTTGTCGATCGCGGGGGATTGACGGGAAGATGGCGGCGCCCCGGGAAAAGTACTGTGAGGTCTGCGGTCGTCGGATGGTGTGGCGTCGCAAATGGCGACGCAACTGGGAAAACGTGCGCTACTGTTCTCGGGCCTGCCGCCATAGAGGGCTGAACGATAGCGACCGCCGGCTCGAGGCCGTTATGATGGAACTGCTGCGGATGCGCGGTGCCGGCAAGACGATCTGCCCCAGCGAAGCTGCCCAGATCGTTGCCGGCAACCGCTCCAGGGGTGACTGGCGCGCGCTCATGCCGGCGGCCCGCAAGGCGGCGCGGCGGCTGGTGGCCAAAGGACGGGTGGACATCCTCCAACGGGGGCGTTTGGTCGACGCCTCCACTGCCAGGGGCGCGATTCGCATTCGCCTGCGGACCGAAACCTGAAGGTGTCCATCCACTTCAGTTTTCAGGGGTCTCGGTCAGGGCGTGTTCCAGCAGGCGTTCGAAAGGGATGCGCTTGATCACATCACTGTGGGTGGCGCTGAGGACCACCGGCGGCGCGACCCCGTGTTGGGCGGCTTCGGCCCAGCGGTCGGCGCACAGGCACCAACGGTCGCCGGGCTTGAGACCCGGGAAGTCGTGCAAGGGTTGGGGGGTGGTGAGATCGTTGCCGCGCCCGCGGGTGAAAGCGAGGAAGTCTTCGGTCACTTGGGCGCAGACCCCGTGGCGGCCGAAGTCGCCGGTCGGCATGCGGCATTCGCCGTCACGCTTGAAGCCGGTCAAGGGCGAGAGGCTGCAGGTTTCGAGGGGTTGGCCCAGAATATTGGTCTCGCGTTCCGTTTCCATTTGTTGCTCCGTGGTTAGGGTGTATGAGAAGTAGCGTTCACTGGGAATAACCGTTTGGGGAAACATAATTCGCGCGGGGCGCAATGCAATACACGGTTTTTTATCCATGACAGCGCCCATCGAGGTATGCTAAGCTGCCGCCGTTCATCCAGCAGATCCAAGGCGGAACAAGCATCAGCCGTCCGCCTGCCGCCTCGCCGCGAGCGTCGGCAACAAGATTGCCATCCGATTTGCGCGTGACCACGCACTGTCAAACAAAAAAACCACACAAGGAGCCGTCATGGACATCATCACCGCCCTGGTCGACCACCACCAGACACTAAGACAACTCTACGCCGCCTCGGAAGAGGACCCCCAGCAGTTTGCCGAATTCAGCCGGCATCTGGTCGTCCACCACACCATGGAGGAGAAGTACTTCTACGATCTGCTGCAGATGATTGCCGACGCCCGCCACGACGCCCTGGAGGCGGTCAACGAGCACCATATCATCGAGTTGATCATCAAGGATGCCGAGGGCTTTCCCCGTGACCACGCCAATTTCCCCATCAAGGTCGAAGGCCTCGGGGAATACACGACCCATCATCTGGACGAGGAAGAAGCCGATATTTTCCCGCTGGCCCGCACGCTGATCGCCGCCGAAGACCTGACCGCCCTGGGTAAGCTGTTCCTTGATGCCAAGGAGAAACTGCTTAACATCGAACTGCCGGAGATTACCAAAGCACTTCAGGCGCAGGCAACGAGCGCGACGGTGCCGGTACCCAGCTCGCGCGGATTGGGGATCGGCAGCCTGAAATAAACGGCCCATAAAAGGCCCTGGAAGTCTAACGCAAGGGGGAAAACGCATGGACATTCTAAAAAGAGAATTGGCACCCATCCCGGCCGAAGCCTGGGCCGAAATCGACGCCCAAGCCACCCGCAGCCTCAAGGCCATCCTGTCGGCCCGCAAAATCATCGACCTAACCGGGCCCATGGGGCCGGACTTCCCCGGTGTGCCCGAAGGACGCCTTGAATTTCCGGAAACGCCGCCCGATGACGGCTTGAGCTACGGCATCCACAAGGTACATCACCTTGTGGAAACCCGCATTCCCTTCACCCTCGACATCGACGAGATGGACAACGCCGTGCGGGGCGCCAAGGACATCGACCTTGCCAACCTCGAAGCGGCGGCCAAGAAAATCGCCCTGTTCGAGGAAAGCGCCGTCTATCATGGACTGCCGGCTGCCAATATTCACGGGCTCAAACAATGCCAGGGCGATGAGTGTCTGAGCATCGGATCGACCCCCGAGCAACTGCTCGAGGCCATCGCCGAAGGATTGACCGTTTTTGCCGGCCGCTCGGTTGAGGGGCCCTTTGCCCTTGTGGTGGGCCCCAAGCTCTGGAGCCGCATGTCCGCGCATTTCCAGGGCTACCCGGTCAAGATGCAGGCCGAGAACATTCTGGGTGGCCAGGTGTTGCTGAGCCCCTATTTGAGCGGCAAGTTTGAAAACGAGGCCTACATGATCTCCCAGCGCGGCGGGGATTTCGAAATCATCCTGGGCAACGATCTGGCCATCGGCTACGAGCGCCACGACACCGAAACGGTCACGCTCTACTTTACCGCATCCTTCACCTTCCGCATTCTCGATGCGGCCGGGGTGATTCATTTTACGGCCCAAACCTGAAGCCGTGGCGTCCGAGATGGGCAATACCCACCCGGCCCCGCAGCGGCAACCCTGGCGGATATTCAGCACCCGTGTGACACCGTCGGGGTTATACGCGCGGCAGAAATGGCTCGGAGAGGAGCAAACCCCTAGCTGGCGGCAGGATTTCGACCAAACCGTGGCTGGCCTGCGCCACGGTCAGCAGGCCAGCGGTTTGTGGCAGGATTCGCCGCTGGCGACGATTCATCACCTCTTTGGCCTGCATCTCACGGTGCGGGCCGCCGATCCCGATATCGACCGGGCCCTGGATGCCCTGCTGAAGCACGCAGAGAATTTGACGCCAGCCGCAGACGATACCCGCATCACCCGTAAAGAATTAGCGGGTCTGCCATTCACCTCTGCCCGCTGGGGCGATCTTCTCCCCCCGGCGGTCTTGTTTCTCAGCGCTATTTTCGGCCGCGCATCCGACCCGCGGGTGATTGCCCTCTACAGCCGTATCGCCTCGGACCTCTCAGCGTCTG
>JASFTA010000176.1:0-4886 GCA_050114115.1 Desulfobacterales bacterium
TCCAGAAAGCAAAGCGCTAAATCGGTTTGCGTGCCGACAGGAGAAAAAAAGGCGCTAACACCTCTCTCGGCCACCGGGCGCAAGATGTCTGTGACGACTAGACCACCAGTCCGGCCGCGTTGAAAATGGGCAGGAGGTGCTTCAGGCTTTCCTCCCCGGCTTCGTCCGGGGTGTCCATATAGGGGTAGAGTTCCAGGCTGATGTCGCCGTCGTAGCCCAGGCGCGCCATGGCCCCGAAGACAGCGGCAAAGTCGATGGCACCCTGTCCGGCGATCAGGTGGTTGTGCTCGCGGGTGGGGGCAATGTCTTCCACGTGCATATGCCCCACCCATTCGAAGAGGTCTTCCAGGGCCACGACCGGATCCTCGCCGGCACAGAAGAAATGCCCGATATCGAAATTAAGCCCGATCATGGGCGAGCGTATCGCCCGGATAAAAGGTTTGAATTCGGCCGTTCGCTCCATGAGCAAGTCGGGTTCGGGCTCCACGAGGACTTTGATGCCCAGCTCTTCGGCCCTGGGCATCACCTGGTCCAGTCCGGCGTAGAACAGGCGGAAGGCCTCATCGCGGCCCATGCCCTTTTCCAGTGGGCCGCCGGGAGGGATCGAAATATTGGCCGCCCCCAATGCCTGCGCCACTTCGAGGCACTCCAGGGTGTGGCGCACGCGGATTTCGCGCCGGGCCTTGTCGGGTTCGATCCATGACGGCAGGTAGGTGTCGCCTACGGCAAACAGGGTGAAGCTGTTGAGGTTGGTGACCTTCAGGCGGCGGCGCTCCAATGCGGTCCGGATCGCTTCCAGGGCGTCGCCCTTGAAGTCGGGCGGGTAGAGATGGGGCCGGTCGCACATAATCTCGACCCCTTTGAACCCCAGGTCGGCGATGCGCTCCAGGGATTCGGCCACCGTGTATTTCACATAGGCATTCGTGCTGTATCCAAAAACCATATGTTCTCCCAGGATGTATATCGACCGGCGCCGGTTACTCCCGGCAGACGTCGGCCAGGGTTTTGAGGGCCTGAATCTGATCGACAAAAGCATACGGCGGATCGGCGCCCTCCGGTTTTTTAAAGAAAAAACCCAGGTCGGCAATCGGGCCTTTGTATCCCCGGGCCTGGAGCTGCACCATCCAGAGTGCCAGGTCGAGCGCCATGGGCGCCGCCAGGATGGAATCACGTCCCTGCAAATTGATGCGCAGGCTCATGGGCAGACCGAAAAGGCCCTTCAAATCGATGACATCCCAGGCTTCCTTGGCATCGCCCCGGGGGGCATAGTAGTCGATGTGCACCTTGTGCGTCGACTCGCCGTAATGCTCGCCCACGTGGTAGCCCAGGATATCGTCCAGGAGGCGGGTCTTGTTTTCCAGTTTGCCGTGCGCCCTTTCCGGATCCATCAGATTGTGACCATCGGCGTTGCCCAGAATATTCATGCTATACCAGCCGTCCACGTAGAGCCGACGGGCCCGGAAGGCCGACGCCAGCACCACTTTGAAATAGGTCTGGCCGGTCTTGCCGTCGCGCCCGGCCAAGGGCACACCGTTTTCAATGGCCGTCTCGACCACCGCCGGCTGGGTCAGATCGTTGGGGGTGAAATTGACCAGCGGGATGCCTTCCCTGACCGCGGCCAGCGCGTAGGCCAAGTCCGGGAAACGACGCCCGTCGATGGCGTCCAGATCGCCACCGGCCTCGGCGGGACATTGCGGGCAGGCCGGCAGGAGATTGATCATCACCGGACGGGCCGCGGGAAAGTGGGAACGAAACTGCGCGATGTCGCGGCGGATGGTTGCCACCTGGTCCTCGATATTTCCGCCCGCATCCGGTGCTGCCGCCGTAGAAATGGCATCCAATTCGGCGGTGATCGGGCCGGCCACATGCTCCGGCACGACCCCGTGGGCGCTGATGGTGTCGCTCAGGCGGGCGGTGCTCCGATCCCATCCCGCCATTTCAATGGACGGAAAAACGGGTGGCCCCCAAAAGTCCATGGCGGTCAAGTAGGGCAAGATGATTTCCGGGCGGTGGGCTTGCATCCGGGAGGCCAGGCCGAGAGTGGAACCGATGGCCCCCTTGATGCCGGGCACCAGTAGCAGAAGGGGTGCGGCGGAGGCCTTGAGGGTATCGCTCATCGAGAGGTGTGCTCCTTATTCCGCGGTTTCAGGCAGCGCCGGTTTCATTGCGGCGATCCCGCCGAGGGTTCGATCGCCTATCCAAAACGTGTTCTTATAATGGATTCACCGACACGGGTCAATACGCCGGTGGGACTATCGGACATCAAGTGCGTTTAAAGTGGGCCAGATAATTGACGGCCAGACTGGTGATGATTTTAGCGTGTCGCAGATAGGGCAGGTAGAGCATCCCGGCGAATTCCCCGTTGTCCAGATCGGCTTGGCGGGCCCAGGTGCGCAAATCGTGCGGGCGGATGAAACGCGCGTACTGATGGGTGCCGACGGGTACGATCCGCAGGACCCTTTCAGCCATGATGATGGCGAGCAAGTAAGCGAGGGGCGTGCGGTTCAGGGTGGCGAAAAAAAGATCGCCCCCTGGACGGGTCAGGCGCGCACAGGCCGCCACCACCGCGGCCGGATCGGGGACATGCTCCAAAAGTTCCATGCATACGACCGCGTCGTGGGCCGCGGGCTGCTCGGCGGCGAGCGCCTCCACGGCGATTTGGCGGTAGTTGACGGTGGTCCCGCTTAAGCTCTGGTGGGCCCGGGCGGCTTCAAGCGCCGCCTGGCCTAAATCGATACCCGTCACCTGTGCGCCCTCCCGCGCCAGGGCCTCGGAGAGGATGCCGCCGCCGCACCCCACGTCCAGCACCTTGCGCTGGGGCAGATCGAGCCGCTGTCGGATAAAGGCCAGACGCAGCGGATTAATATCGTGCAGGGCCTGGAATTCGCCGCCGGCTTCCCACCAGCGGGCGGCAACCGTTTCGAACTTGGCGATTTCGGACGCATCGACGTTGGATGGTGCGTCAGGCGCGATCAAGGGCCGAGTCATGGCTGCCGAAGATCCTCCCCGCGTCTCTCCGCCCGCATCATCAGCAGGGTGTTGCCGGTGACACTCAGGCTGGAGAGCAGCATGGCGCCCACAGCCACCAGGGGCGAGAGCCAGCCGGCCATGGCCACCGGAATGCTGATCAGGTTGTAGACAAACGATCCGGCCAGATTCTGCAAGATCTTGCGCCGAACAAGACCGGCAAATGACAGGAAGCCAACCAGCTGTGCCGGGTCCCCGCGCATCAGGGTAACCGCCTGGGCCTCCTTGCCCAAGTTGCGTCCGGCAAAAAGTGCCAGACCGATATCGGCCGATACCAGTGCCGGTGCATCGTTGACCCCGTCGCCCATCATGGCGACGACATTCCCGCGACCCTGGATATCGGCAATCAGCTGCGCCTTGTCCGCAGGTCGCATATCACCGTGGGTATCCTCAATCCCCAGCAGGCGCCCGACATTCCGGGTCACCCCGCCGCCGTCCCCGGAGACCAATAGGGTCTTTAGCCCTTGTGATTGAAGATAAGCCACTGTCTCACGGGCGCGTGTTTTTATGCGATCCCCGAAACCAAAGCTGGCGGCCAGCTGGCCGCCAATGGTCAGATGCACCCAGGATAGAATGGTTTCGGTCGGGGAATCGGCGGCGGCGTCAGCAGGCGTTTCCATTTCAATAAAACCTTCGATGGGCGCCGTCCCGGCATTGGCACCGATGCGCACCGGCCGTTGTTGCCAGAGGGCGGTCACCCCCGATTCGTTGACGTTGCGATGTTCCACCGCATACGGTGCGATACTTCGTTGGCGGGCGGCATGCTGGATTTCCGTCGCCACCGCATGATCGACACCGGTCTCCAATCCGGCCGCCAACCCCAATACTTCTTCAGCGCGCCATTCCTTGTGGGCCTGGATGATTTCGAGCCGCCAGTTTCCGCGGGTCAGCGTGCCGGTTTTATCCAGCACGACCGTGTCGATTTTTTCGGCCTGGTCGAAGGCCCGGAAATCCTGAACCAGGATGCCCCGCCGGGCCGCCAGGGTAACCGCTGCGACGCGCGTCAGGGGGATGGCGATCCCCAGGGCGCAGGGGCATGAAATCACCAGGACCGTCAATGCCCGCACAAAGGCGGCGTCCAGCGACGCGCCGCGCATGTATACAAAACCGCCCGTGGCCGTGGCCAGCAGACAAATCAACGGTACGAACCAGCGCAGGATGATATCCGTTCGGCCTTCGAAAGCGGTGCGGCGCCCCAATGCCGCCTCCATGATGGCCAGCATCTGACCCAAGGTGGCGTTGGCCCCAACCCCTTCGGTTCGCAGGCGGAAAGGGCCTTCCACGACCCGGGTGCCGCTTTGCAGACGATCGCCGGGGCGCTTGGCGCGGGCCCGCGGTTCGCCGGTGAGCGAGGACTCATCCACGCGCCCCTCGCCCCCGAGGATGAAACCGTCGGCCGGGACGATTTCGTCCGCGGCCACGACGAATTCATCCCCGACGTTCAATGCCTCGACTGCGGTAAAACGGCCGCGCGGGAATTCGGCCGTGCAGCGCCGGACTTTGGTCGGGGCCAGGGCAAAATAGTGTTCCAAATCTTCCTGGATGCGATCTTTGGCACCGCGTTCGAGGATTTTTCCCAACAGCACGAGGGCGATCAGCATGCAGGCCGTGTCGAAATACAGATGGATGCTGCCGGACAGGAATCCGAAGAGGCTGTAAGCGAATGCGCACAGGGCCCCGATGCTGATGAGCGCTTCCATGCCCGGGCGCCCTTTGAGGATGCCGGACAGGGCCTTGCGATGGACCGGACCGCCGCCGTAGAGCATGACGGCCGTCGCCATGACAACCAGGGGCCAGGAGAGGTTGTTAATGCTGTCGGGATCCAGTTGGGTAAAAAAGCCCGAATAAAGCGCAAAGGA
>JASFTA010000177.1:0-4870 GCA_050114115.1 Desulfobacterales bacterium
TTCTGTCCAGATAACGCCGGTCATGCTTGCAGCCCAGAAGGCCTCGACCGCACGAAATTGTCGTATGCCGCCAGCCGATCTTTGAAAAAACCGCTCCGAACGGTAAGCGGTTTCCGGGGCATGGATGGGGATTCACGTGGCCGGATGCGCCTTAATCCAGACGCGGGCCGCTTCCAGCTGGTTGTCCCGGCATGCCAGCAACTCCTGGCGGTCTCGCGCGCGCTCTATACCGGGTATAACCCCCTGGTCCTCGATGATGCGTCCGTCGGACGGAAGCGGCTGCAGAAAGGTGTGCATGAACGACAAGCCGTTGGGCAGGCGTTTCCACCGGGCGCCCAGGAGATAGCCCGGGCTCTCCAGTCGAGCCCTCCGAAGGTCGGATCGAAATGCTCACGGTTGACGGTTTCCCAGACCAGGTCGAAGCTCTCCAGGTTCCGTTGGTCGCGGTCGTCTGCGAAACAGGGCCCGACGCACAGCCACACAACGAAAGTGAGCGTCAGAAAGGTCTTCATTCCAATCCACCAGTTGAGAGGGGTTGGGATGCATATGAGGACCACCCCAGAAAGGTTGAGACCCTGGCAACAATCCGATCGATTTCCTTGCGTGACCAGCTCGATCCGGCCTTGAATGTCTTCCCGTCAACCATGTGCGTCACGAAACTGTAGCTGGGCGCCCCGTCGCTCCAGTCGTGTATCACGGTTTCCAGGTGCGCAATATCGGCCAACGGGCGTCGCGTGGTTTGCTGTCGCACGATCGGCGCGCCAACCGCGTAGGTCAGGTAACCTTGGGCGCGATCGAAGCGCAGCCGCTCGTTCAGGCCGGCCACCGCAGCCCAGGCGAACAGTCCACTGACCGCCACGGCGCCGATCGAAATGGCGGCGACGAATAGAAAGTAGACGTTTAGATAGCCCTGCCAGTCGGGTCGAATGATAAGCTGGTAGGGGGCCAGCAGCGGGAACACTGCGACGGCCGCCAGCAGAGCCCGCTGGCCTGCGGGCAGTCGCGACTGGATTTCGATGTAATTCTGCGTTGCGATGACCTTAAGCATGGGCGGTTGAGGTAAGTCGTCTTTTCAAAATCCCGGATATGGATCGAAATCACGGGCACCGTCGGAAACCTTAAAACTGATAGCCCAGCATGATCCCGCTGATGACGGTGTCCGCTTCCAGGAAATCGATATTGACGCTGCGGTGGCGGTAGCCCGCCAGCAGGGTTCCGAAGAGGGGCGTGTGGCCGAACAGATTCGAACGGGTGTACAGGCCAAAAATCGAATAGGTGACATCTTCCCGGTCTTTGAAGAAAATCGGATGTTCGTCATCGTAGTCCTGATAGCCGATCTCCGCGGACAGGTTGAAGAAATGCGTTGGGGCCAGGCGCCGCAGCCCGAGTTTGAACCGGTATCCCCGATAGCTGTTGGCCTCGCCGTCCAGGTCGCCGACCGTAAACCCGGCCTGGGGCAATAGCGTCAGGCCCGGTGTCAACTTAAAGGCATAGCCAAGCTGTAGGGCATGAATCCAACCGTCGCGTTCCAGGTCGTCGAAACGTTTGCCGATTTCATCGTCATCGATGTCGATCCGGGAGAGGGTGTAACCGGCTTCGAACCCCGTTCCCCCAATACGGGTATAGTCTATTTGGGCCCCGTAGGTGTGTTTGTCGGTTTCATGGCGATCGCTATCGACCAGGTAGGGGTCTTCCCAGACCTCGCCGAAGGGTTTCACAAAAGCGCCCAGATCCATCTGGCTGCCGTCGTCCAAGGGCAGCACCGCGCCCAGGGTTAGCCCGGGCGGACCGTCGGTGCCGAGGGGCGTGCCAAGATAGAGCTGACGGCCGGATTCCGCAAAAGTGTAGCGCAGATCGAAACTGGCCAGGGGAATCACCCGGTCGAAGCGATTGGCATTGTCATCCAGATCGCGAACCCGTTTGTTGCCGTCGTTGGGCTGCAACTGGTCGTTGCTGACCATGTAGCCGGCCCCGGCGGCCAGACTGAATGACCAGCCCGCCTTGGGGACCCCACCTTCGTCGGCCCGGGTGGCCGTTAGTGGCAGGCACGCCGGCAGGCAAAGCAACAATCCGTAAAGTACCCATTGGTATTTTGGCATGGGGTTACACTCCCGTCTGAGGTATGCGGCAAGGTCCGCCGACTTCCGTTCGACGGGCGCTTTTGAGCTTATACTACGGATGAGGGTGCCCGCCAAGCCAACGATGCGCATCACGATGGGGCGAGATGACCGTGTTGACGGGAGGATCACGGGATCAATCCCTTACCGTCTTAGCCAACGGACCGCATAATCACATCATTCTGATCGGGCCCGGAGAATATCGCGCCACGCCGGCTGGGGATAACTCCGGCCGTCCACCAGATTCCGCAGGGATAGAAAGAGCGGCCGGGGCAGGGCGTCGAGGGTAAACCAGTCCACCGTGCTCATCTCGTAGGGGGCCTTGATGGTGGGTGTTCCGGAAATATAGCGCCCCTGCATCCAGATCGTGATGTAGTGTTTCCCGCTGGCGGCAAAATCATCATTGGTGATGGCGATAAAACGAACATCGCCGATGCTGACCCCGGTTTCCTCCTTTACTTCGCGGATCGCACATGCTTCCGGCGATTCCCGGAGTTCAAGATGCCCGCCGGGGGTCGACCAGGTTCCCGCGCCATGAACGGATTTGCGTTTCAGCAGGAGCAGTTGCTTGTCGCGGATGATGATCACCCCCACGCCCACCAGCGGTCTAGGGTTCATGGCACGGGCTCCTTTCCACGGGGGGGCGGCGACGTCACTGCCCGAGAAACGCCTTAATCCGATCGCCGGCCTGCCCGATGTTCAAGACACCGTCGCGGTGACCGCGGGTGCCCTGGATTTCGACGATTTCAACAGCGCGTCTGGAGGAGATGTGGTTGCCGTCGTGAACGTCGTAGCGATTGATCAGCGGTTGATGAAGTGCAAATTGTTGGAAACCGATTGGCGCCCTTGTTGAACATATCGGTGGTCTTGAGCTTGACGCCGATGATCACCAGCGGGTGGTTGGGAATCGCTTCGGCGTCCACCAGGCTGGCGATCGCCAGGATGCCTTCACGGCTCAACTGGCGCACGCGGGAGCGCACGGTATTCTCCGCCAGGTTGAGATCCTCGGTGATCTTTTTATAGGATTTACGACCGTCCCGCAGATGCTTGATGATGCCGATGGTGGTGTCGTCGATCTTCATGTCGATTTTTAAGAATCAGGCATCTATCCTGAAAAAGTGCGTGATTTCTTCCAGTAGGCTTTCAGGCGCTTCGGCCGGAATGGAATGCCCCGTGTTGTCGAGAAGCCGGAAGCTGCCCCTCAGCCGTTCCGCCAGCGCCTGCGCGCCGGCCGATGAGACCAGCGGATCGTCTGCCCCGGTCAACACCCGCGACGGCAGGCCGGATTCCGGTAGGGTATCGGCCACCGGCGGGTAGTCGGCCAGCGCCGTCAGCAAACGCTTGATTTTCTCAGCATCGTTGCGCTGCACCAGGGCTTCCACGATCTTGTCCAGCACCCGGGTCTGCTGACGCAGGAAGGTCTCGCTGAACACCACCGGCAGCATGGCACGCATCAGGGCTTCCAGGCCGCATTCGGCCAGGATCGTGCGCCAGCCGGCGACCGTAAGCCGGGCGCGCATGCCGGTATCGATGTCAAGACTCAGCAGCATGAGCCGTGTGACCCGGTCCGGGACGTGGCGTGCCGTGGCCAGGGCCACCCGGGCACCGTGGCTCAACCCTATGAGGCCGGCCTGGGCGATTTCCAGGTGATCCAGCAACTGGACCAGATCTGTGGCATGCCGTTCGAGATTGAGTTCATGGCGGCCTTTTCCGCTGCGCCCCTGGCAGCGGGCGTCGTAAAGCACCACCCGGGCCATGCGCTTTAGCCGGTTGGCAAAGGGCCACCAGTTGAGCGTGGTCTGGGCGGTGCCGTTGAGAAAGACGATGGTCGGACCGCAGTCGGCGTTTTCAGCGAAGATGTCGTAGAACAGCGGGCAGCCGTCTTCGGTATCGAAATGGGGCATTCAGGGCCACCCGCTAGCGACGGCGGGCGGACCGGCTTGGCGCAGCGTCGACCATGGTGGCCTTACCAGGTGATTTCAACATCGAGATCATCCCCGATTTTGCTCAGGCCCTTGTCGAATTCATCCAATGATACGGATTTGGGAATCTGAACCTGGATTTCCATGCTGTAAAGCGCGGTACCCGACTGGGGCATGAACTGGCGTTTGGACTTAAGGTCGACGATGTTGATGCCCTGATCCGCCAGGTAACGGCTGATCTTGTAGACGATCCCGGCCTGATCCGTGCCCTCCAGGCGGATGGTGTGGGGGGCGTGGGGGCCGACTTCGAAGCCCTCCAGGGACTCGACTTCGCGCACAAAGGCTGACAGGCCTTTTTCCTGCTCCAACCGACGGCAGGCGGTCTGCAGACGGTCGGTCAGATCGTCGCTGTTGTTGTCCAGTGACGAAAGCAGCACGATAAGCGTGAACTCCCCGGCCAGCAGGGTCATGGTGGTGTCTTCCAGGTTGCACCCGTTTTCGTAGATCAGTTGGGTGACATCCGCCACGATGCCGGGGCGGTCTTTGCCGAAGGCGGTCATAATGAATTTCTGCTCCATGGTTTCCCTTTCCGATGTGGCTGTATCTTGGGCGCCCGCGGGCGCCGTCAGCATGCTTGCCAGCCGGGGCCTTCCGTTCGGTCGGCCCTGCAGACAGGGTTTACGGGCGGCCGTGGTTTCATCCAGGCGACGCACTTGGGTTTGGCGGGGCTAACCGGTCAGACAATCAGGGCTTGTTCGGACTTCCTCGGCGATGGCCTGCAGGCGATTGCTGACCCGGTCGATATCCTGGCGCGATGTCGAGGCGGTCGGT
>JASFTA010000178.1:0-4866 GCA_050114115.1 Desulfobacterales bacterium
GCCCTGGATGACGCCTAGTTCCGGGTCGGGAATGACCACCACGCCCAATTTATTGCCAATGGCGATTCGTTCGCGATCGACCGCTTCGATCAGTCGGCCGACCGCCGGCGTGACGCCTTGGTGATAAAAATCGAAATCCCCCATGGTGCGTTCGATCAGCGCGACATTCATGAGCGTAATCGCGGGATGGATGACCGGGTTGCCGTTCTGCAAGCTGGTCTGGAGTATATTCTTGGCCGCGCTCATCGTAGGATAGACATCGCGCACCTGCGCCAACACATAATGGGTATTGTGTGCGGGAACCGCTGCCAGGAACAACCCGCCCTTGAGCTTGTTAAATATTTTGATTCGGCCGGGTTCAAGCAGTCGTACGGCATAGGGCAGCGTCGAAGTTTCGGCAACGAGGATATCCTCGTCTCGGAGATCCCGTCCCGCGCCGATTTTAAATTCGATCCCGCCGCCGCAGGAGCTCGGGCACACGATCACGATTTGCCCTTCTTTGAGGTAAGGCCTGCAAGCTTCGGCAAAGGGTCGGGAACTGTACGCCGGACCCACGGCATAGATGATATCCGCCCCAGCCAAGGCCTCTTCAATGTCGTGTCCGACCGAAGCCACCGGCTGAAATCCTTCTAGTATACCCTCGCAGTGGATGCCGCCGTTATCGCGAATGGCCTCAATACTCGCCGGGAATTGCTCAAAATCAAATAGACGCACCTGATGGCCGTGGGCGGCACAGTCGAATGCCACGGCACAGCCCCCGTTTCCCGAGCCCAATACGGCAACCTTCATATTATTATACTCCCGATTCCTTTGCGTGTCTGAAATCCGATGGCGGTGACGATACCGTTTTCGCGGAGCTCTAAGATGCTCCCATTAGGCCAGCGCCCCCGGCTTTGAAACCCGATCGGCGTCTGCCGGCACTTCAGCCCTTGATCAATTCACACGACAGCCATATGTCCCAAGGTCGAAGTTTAGATTAGGGCAGGCGGTTTTTCAAAATCCGGTGCGCGGAAGACTTGATCCGATGCATCCCGAAATATCACGTCATCTTGATCAGATGGACAACAAGGCCAAGCGTCGATCAATGGGTTAGAATCGAGCTTAAAAAGTATTTGCCGCGCTCGGATTGTGGATTGGTGAAAAAGTCGTTTGGCGGGGCAACCTCGATAATCTGCCCCTCATCCATAAAAACGACCCGGTTGGCCACCTCGCGGGCAAATCCCATTTCATGGGTAACCACCATCATGGTCATCCCTTCCTGGGCCAGATCGCGCATCACATCAAGGACTTCGTTGATCATCTCCGGGTCAAGCGCCGATGTGGGTTCGTCGAAAAGCATGATCTTGGGGCGCATGCATAAGCCCCTGGCGATGGCCACTCGCTGCTGCTGACCGCCTGATAGCTGTGCCGGGTAGTTATCGATGCGATCGCCCAAGCCTACCCGGGTAAGTGTCTCGCGGCCAAGTTGCGTTGCCGCTTCTTTGGGCATTTTTCGGACCCGGATCGGTGCGATGGTCACATTTTCCAAGGCCGTCATGTGGGGGTAGAGATTGAACGATTGGAAAATAAATCCGATTTCCGCCCGGATTTTGGTCATATTGATCTTTTTATCGTGGATTTGCACGTCGTCGACGACAAGCGCGCCTTCCTGGATGGGCTCCAGGCGATTGATACAGCGGATCAGCGTGCTTTTGCCGGATCCACTTGGGCCGCAGACCACCACCACTTCGCCCTGGGCAACATCAATGTTGATATCTTTAAGGACATGCAGGTCCCCAAACCATTTGTTTACGTTTTGAAAAGAGATCATCGACGCATTTCCCTCTTTATTTACCCGGATTAGGCAACGGCACTCAGCGCTGAATTTAAAGCTTAGTGCTTACGACCGTCATTCGTCTTTCCAGGAAACCGGACAAATTGATTAACGGATAACAAATGACAAAATAGAGAAGCCCCACAAGACCGAACACCATCAAACCCTCCGGAATGCGCTGAACGGTCAGCCAACCGACCCTGGTTATATCGACCACGCCAATGGCCGAGACCACGGATGAATCTTTAACCAACAGCACATATTGTCCTACCAGCGGGGGCAGAATGGTCCGCATCGCCTGGGGTAGGATAATGTAGCGAAGTTGTTGATAGGCGGAAAGACCGGAGGCGGTGGCGGCTTCTCTTTGACCGGATGGAACGGCTAAGATACCGCCGGCGACGATTTCACAGATAAAACTGGCCGCAAGGTTGCTAAGGGCAATGACGGCCGCCGGAAAAGCCTCTAGTTCGATGCCAATCCCCGGCAGAATGAAAAATATGATAAACACCTGGACCAGAAAGGGTGTCCCGCGAATGAGGTCCACCCACGCACCGATAATGAGTTTCAGAAATTTATTCCCGCTGGCGCGCAGGATGCCGCAAATGAAACCAATAATGGTGCCGACGATTAAGCTCAGCCCCGATACCGCCACCGTCATCCAGAGCCCTTTTAAGAAAAACGGCAGGCTATTCACCAGTTCGTTAAAATAGAATCCCCACATAATTTAGCCCTCGCGTCTCAATGCGCTTCCCGGAAGATCAAGCGTTTTTCAGACCAATTGGAGAAGACTTTAAGGATATAATAGATAACCAGGTAAAAAGCCGCGGTGGTCAAAAATCCCTCGGCGGGCATAAAACGATCGGATGTCAGCAATTGACCCGCCCGGGTCAACTCCATGATGGAAATCAATGACAGCAGTGAGGAATCTTTGACGAGAACGATGGCCTGACCGAGCATCGGTCGAATGGTCATGCCGAGCGCCTGGGGCAGGATGATGTAGCGCATGCGCTGAAAATAGTTTAAGCCGGAGGATATGCCCGCTTCGATCTGGCCGAAGTGTATGGCCTGAATACCCGCTCTGATGATCTCGGCATAATAAGCACCGCTGTTCAAGGTGAGCGCGACAACACCGGTAACCCATTCCGGCATCATGATGCCGAGCGTGGGAAGACCGAAATAGAAAAAGTAGAGCTGGGCCAGAAGAGGCGTGGAACGAATGGTCTCAATATAGATACCGGCGATGCGCTTGAGGGGCCAGGATTTGCTTAGACGCATGGCGCAGGCGACGATGCCCACCAGAATAGCGCCGAGCAATGACAGGGCGGACAGCCAGAGGGTCGCCAGGAAGCATTGCAGGTAGAGCGGCATGTATTCCAGTATGACTCTGAAATTAAAAGCTTCGAGCATGACCTCAATCCGTTATCTTGCGGGGGTGGTTTCGATTACCAATAGTGGTGAGCCGCGCGATCCGGCTCACCGCTATTGGTACGATCGAAACATTCGTTGAACCCCGTATGAATTAATGCTCTTTCTTCCACTCCAGGGAATTGACCCAGTAGTCCAGATTCTGGTCAAGACGTCCATCCAACTTGGTATGCAGGAAAAACAGGTTGAGCCAATTGAGCAGATCCGGGGAATCATAACGCACAGCAAACGATAACGGTGATTCTGACAACTGCCCTTCCAGAATTCGAACGCTATTGGGCGGGAAGCTTGCGGCCTGGCCCCTGACGGCCGAACCGTCGTTGACCCCGGCATCGACGTGGCCTGCCATTACCGCATTGATCAGGAGGGGCCCGCCGCCTTTATAGGTTTTGTATTCGGCTTCCGGAAACGCTTTTTTGGCGTCGTTTTCACCGGTTGATCCCAGGAGAACCGCCAGTTTGACCCCTTTTTTCTTTACATCTTCAAGGGTCTTGATGGGGCTGTCGTTTTTTACAAAGACAACGCTGCCGGTATACATGTAGGGATCGGTAAAGGAAATTTTCATGGCCCTTTTTAAAGTCGGGGTCATGTCGGCCGCCAGCATATCGGCCTTTTTGGAGAGCAGGGCGGGAATCAGGCCGTCCCAGTCGTAATTCAAAAACTTGACTTTCACGCCCATCTCCTGAGCGATCAGCTTGCATAATTCCACGGAGCTACCGGTCCGCTCGCCATTCTTGTCCACAAAGCTAAACGGGGCGCCTTGGGTCTGACAGGCGATACGGAGTTCGCCGCGCTTGGCAATTTCCTCCAGCGTCCCCGCCGAGACGGTTCCCACCAAACCGAGAACAACAGCCAATGAAACCAGTACCGTTAACAATTTTACCTTGTTCATATTTTCCCTCCCTTTCTCCCCTCTAATTCATAATTGAACCACTGGGGGTTCGCTTAGAGCTCCTCGACGCCTTTGGGCAGGCAGAGCCAGTTATGCTTTGATTTCATGATCAGAAAGGTTTCACTTCGAACCACATTGCCAATTGAGAGAATCGTTTGCGTGGTAAATTTATATAATTCGTCCTTGCCCCTTACGCAGACGACCTCGGCCATGATGTCGTAACGCCCCGTAACCACCCCTGCCCAGACGACATGGGGCAACGCCGAGATCTTGTCCAATACCTGATCCAGTTTTCCACCGGATTGGACATTCATGGCCACCAACGCCGTTATCATTTCATGATGTTTACTGGGGTTGATCAGACCGGAAACTTTGAATATGCCGTTTTCCTCGAGATCTTTAATCCGGCCGCGTACGGTGGGAGCCGTGATGTTGAGTTTTTTGGCCAACTCACCCGTAGACATGCGTCCGTTCTCGGTCAGCAGGCGAATAATATCGTTATCCAGGGCATCCATATCTTTTTTGTCAATAAAAACCCAAAATTTTCAAAAGAAAAATTATTCAAGCTTAATATATTTAATTAGAAAAAAAATCAACATAAAATTTTGCTATTAAAAAATTTTTTTGGAAAATATATTCTAGTAAGCATCTACTTCATAGGGGGATGTATGATGGGCGACCATCACGGGTTCATCTTCCGCAGACAACAAATGAACGGGTTTTAGGAAATGAGCGC
>JASFTA010000179.1:0-4854 GCA_050114115.1 Desulfobacterales bacterium
TCCTTAAAATCAATAATGATTCTCATCAAATAGACATTATTGCTTAAGGTTTTCCAACCCCCAGCCAAACGAGGCTTAACCGCAATCGGATGTTCGCTAATCTTGGAATAATCCCTAAAAGAGGCGGCCATTGACATACCAAAGAAAAGGACCGAATCGGCCGGCGCGCTTAGCAAGGTCTATACAGAACGACTTAAATCCTTGTGTATTCATACACAGCGTTCTTCAGGCTAGGTCCAAAACAAAATCATGGTTTCAGCAATCAACACAAAAATGCGCAAATAATTGTGACGCTGTGTATAACGATGCGGCCGATAAAATTATTTAGCCAAAGCGGCACCGAAGCATTATGTTCAAAGCATTACGGTGCATGAATACAGACAACGAAGGGAGGCGACGTTATGAGTGAAGAAAGCAAGTGTCCGGTAACGGGTAGAACTTTCAGCCGCATTGCCGGCGGTGGCACGACAAACCGAGACTGGTGGCCGAACCAGTTGAACCTCAAGATTCTTCACCAGCATTCTAACCTGGTCAACCCCATGGGTGAAAATTTCAACTATGCCGAGGAATTCAAGAAACTGGATTTTGCCGCCCTGAAGAAGGACCTCTATGCGTTGATGACCGATTCCCAAGAATGGTGGCCGGCCGATTACGGTCACTACGGCGGACTCTTCATCCGTATGGCCTGGCACAGCGCCGGCACCTATCGCATGGGCGACGGCCGCGGGGGGGCGGGGACCGGCAATCAGCGTTTGGCGCCGCTGAACAGCTGGCCGGACAATGTGAATCTGGACAAGGCCCGCCGCCTGCTCTGGCCGATCAAACAGAAATACGGCCGGAAAATTTCGTGGGCCGATCTGATGATCCTCGCCGGCAACTGTGCCATCGAGTCGATGGGGCTGCCGACCTTCGGCTTCGGCGGGGGCCGCGAGGACGTCTACGAGCCCGAAGAGGACATCTACTGGGGTGCCGAAGAGGAATGGCTGGCCACGAGCGACAAACCCCATAGCCGTTACAGCGGCGAGCGCGATCTGGAGAACCCCCTGGCGGCCGTGCAAATGGGCCTGATTTACGTGAACCCGGAAGGCCCGGACGGCAACCCGGATCCGGTCGCCTCGGGCCGCGACGTTCGTGAAACCTTTGCCCGCATGGCCATGAACGACGAAGAGACCGTCGCGCTCGTTGCGGGCGGGCACACCTTCGGCAAGTGTCACGGCGCGGGCGATGCAGCGCATGTGGGCCCCGAGCCCGAGGGCGCCCCCATCGAGGAACAGGGGCTCGGCTGGAAAAGCAGTTTCGGAAGCGGTAAAGGCGGCGATACGATCAGCAGCGGTATCGAAGGCGCCTGGAAACCGAACCCGACCCAATGGGACATGGGTTATCTAAAAGTGCTGTTCAAATACGATTGGGAACTGGTCAAGAGCCCGGCCGGCGCGAACCAGTGGCTGGCCAAGGACGTGGACGAAGCGGATATGATTGTCGACGCCCACGACCCGTCCAAGAAGCACCGGCCGATGATGACCACGGCGGACCTCTCGCTAAAATTCGATCCGATCTACGAGCCCATTTCGCGTCGTTATCTGGAGAATCCTGAGGAGTTCGCGGACGCCTTCGCCCGGGCCTGGTTCAAGTTGACCCACCGTGACATGGGTCCGCGCGCGCGCTACCTCGGTCCGGAGGTCCCGGAAGAGGAGTTGATCTGGCAAGACCCGGTGCCAGCCACCGATCATGAGCTGATCGATGGAAAGGACATTGCCGCGCTCAAGGGCCAGATTCTCGCTTCGGGCCTGCCCGTTGCCCAACTGGTCGCAACCGCCTGGGCTTCGGCCGCCACCTTCCGCGGCTCCGACATGCGCGGCGGGGCCAACGGGGCGCGCATCCGGCTCGCGCCGCAGAAAGACTGGGAAGTCAACCAACCGGGTCAATTAAAGGAGGTGCTGCAAACCCTGGAAGACATTCAGAAGGCGTTCAACGGCGCGCAGTCCGGAGGAAAGAGGGTCTCGCTCGCCGACCTGATTGTCCTGGGCGGTTGCGCCGCTGTCGAGCAGGCGGCCAAGAATGCCGGTCACGATGTGACCGTCCCCTTCACGCCAGGCCGCACGGATGCCTCGGAGGAGCAAACCGATGCGGTGTCATTCAGCGTGCTCGAACCGAAAGCCGACGGGTTCCGCAACTACCAAAAAACCAAATATGCCGTATCCGCGGAGGAAATGCTGGTCGATCGGGCCCAACTGCTGACATTGACCGCGCCCGAAATGACGGTCCTGGTTGGTGGCATGCGCGTCTTGAATGCCAATTTCGGACAATCCCAACACGGTGTCTTCACCAAGCGGCCCGAGACGCTCACCAATGATTTCTTCGTGAATCTGCTCGACATGGAAACGGAGTGGCAGGCAACCTCGGAAGACGGGGACGTGTTCGAGGGGCGTGATCGCGTAAGCGGTGAACGCAAATGGACCGGCACCCGTGTCGACCTCATCTTCGGTTCGAACTCCCAGTTGCGGGCTATCGCGGAAGTCTATGGCAGCCAGGACGCCCAGGAGAAATTCGTGCACGACTTTGTCGCGGCGTGGAACAAGGTCATGAATCTCGACCGCTTCGACCTCGCCTGATGGCAGAAAAAATCTGCAAGGAATTCTGACACGTATGCTGAACTGCAAATCGGATAATCAGAAAGCGCGATGACCGCCAGGGACAAACGGTTTTGAATGCTCTCGGAGGCTAATCGCAACGCATGCGCGCGGCGTTTCAATCCAATCTGAAACGCCGCGCTTTTTTTGATGCGTTCAAAGCCTGCTGATCATAAAGTCGGCCAGAAAACCTTACAACAAGCGCCGCTTACTTGCAGCGGTATGGGCTGCTGTAAAAATGGTTATAAGGATGGTCAGGCTTTCGAATCCATGCGGCCGGTTTGCGGTCGATCATCCACGGCAATCATCGGCAGATCGATTGCGAACTCAAACTCGAATCCCTATTTTGACGGACAGGTGGTAAACGGTCTGGCGATAGAGCCCATGGCAATGCAATAAGGAAGGCCCGCGCCGCGCATGCAACGTTTCCGAAATATATTGATGCTTTATAACGAAGCGTCCGCCCACCAACCGGCGCTGGCCCATGTCATTGCCCTGGCCGGCCAAACCGGCGCCCGCTTGACGTTTGTTGACGTGCTGGAAGACCTGCACCTCGTATCGGGGGCTTCCCCGGCGGTCCTTCCGGACGATCTCATTGCGCTGCGTCGGGAGGACATCGCCATCAATCTCAAAGGCATCGGTGCTGATTTGGCTCGGGTGGATATAAAAGTGCTGGTTGGTAATCCACCCATTGCCATTATTCAGGAAGTGCTCCGCGCCGGCCACGACCTCGTGGTCAAAACAGCCCGGGGGCCGGATATGGGTTTGGGCGGCCGTCTTTTCGGCAGCACCGCCATCAAGCTCATGCGCAAATGCCCTGTTCCCGTATGGGCTTTCAAACCCGCACCGGAAATTCGCTTTGCGCGCGTTCTGGCGGCCGTCGGCCCACCGCCCGAAGATGGCAAGGACAATCGCCAGAATGAAGACATCATTTCCCTAGCGGCGGCTTTTTCCAGGGCTGCTGCCGGCCGCCTCGACATTCTGCATTGTTGGCGCCTGCCCGGCGAATCCCTTCTGACAAGCGGTCGTACACGTATTCCAACCACGACCCTCGAAACAATGCGAAAGCAGGCCGAAGCCCGGGCCAGCGACCATCTCAATGCCAGCCTTCTCGCCCAGGAACTCACAGGCGTCGCCTACCAAGCCCACTTACGCCACGGTCACGTTGGCGTGATCCTGCCTGCGTTTATTGAAACGGAAGAAATCGACCTTGTGGTCATGGGCTCACTCACCCGAACCGGCATTGCCGGCTTGATTTCCGGTAGTGCGGCCGAACAGATCTTTTATTCCGCCAATTGTGCTGTCTTGGTCGTAAAGCCACCGAATTTTGTTTCACCCGTCGTACTCTAAAATCGTGGAGATTGTCTTCCATCCTTGAGGTCCTATGCATGCGGTTCAATTGTTCAAAGCCGCTTGAATCCGCATGTATTCACCCAGGTTGTCCATTGTCACCAGTCCGACGAGCCGGTCTTGATCCATCACCGGCAGCGTATGGCAATTGCAGTCCTTCAGTTTGGAAAAGGCCGACTCGAGCATGTCATGGTAGTCGACCAATGTGAAATCGGTCTGGATCGCCGAAGACACGGTGGGGTACTTTTCCTTATCGGCAAGGGCCTTCAGCATATCCGTCTGCGTTAGGATCCCTTTCAGACGGCCGTTATCGACGACCGGAAAATCTTTCTGCGATCCGGTCAGCGTCAATTCGACGGCCCGCTTGAGGGTGTCGTCGATATGCAACGTCTTGAAGTCATTGATCATGGCCTGTTGGACCGGGATTCCGCCGATGGCCGACTTGAACTGGGCCATACTCGCTTCCTGGGCGGCACCGATCCAGACGAAGAAGGCAATGAATAGTAAAAATGGGTTGTAGAGCAGACCGATAAAGCCGAAAAGAATGGCGATGGCCTGCCCGATGGCGGCGGCAGTCTGGGTGGCACGGCTGTAGTCCAGGCGCGTGGCCAGAAGCGCGCGAAGAACGCGACCGCCGTCCATGGGAAAGGCCGGAATTAGATTGAAGGCGACCAGAAAGAGGTTGACCGCCATGAGACGCTCCAGGAACGGACCGGTCGACAGAGTTAAAGACGAAATCGGCACCAGTGTCGCCGTAAGCTTCAACCAGACGAATAAGGCGGCGGCGATGACCACATTGACGGCCGGTCCCGCCAAGGCGACCCTTAGTTCATGGAGCGGATTGGTCGGAATACGTTCGAGGCGCGCTATACCA
>JASFTA010000180.1:0-4838 GCA_050114115.1 Desulfobacterales bacterium
AGCCAGCTATCCGGCCATGCTGCGCTTTGCCAATGCCAGCCATATGGACGACGCCAAGAAGGATATCCGCGGTCTGTCCATCCGGGTGGCCAATGTCGAAGGCGACGTCCTCTGGGGAGAGGCCGGCTACCAGGATTTTGTGTTCAACAGCTACCCGGCGCTTTTCGTGGCCACACCGGAGGAATTCCTGGACTTTATCCGCGCGCGGCAGAAGGGGGAAGAGCTCAAGTTCTTCATCAACCCCTTGAAGCCGCACATCAAATCGCTGATGATCGTCTTGAAAGCGCGCGCGCAGCACCTAAGTCCGTTGGATATCCGTTACTGGAGCACGGTGCCTTTCCGCCTGGGCGAAGATAGCGGCCAGGTCGTCAAGTATGCGGTCACGCCGTGTTCCACCTACACGACCACGCAGGCCGTCGATCCGGGTCCCAACCAGTTGCGTGCGGCCATCAAGGCGCATCTGCAGCGGGAGCCCGCCTGTTTTGAACTCGGCGTCCAGCTGCAGAAAGACCCGCAGACGATGCCCATCGAGGATGCCTCCGTCATCTGGGACGAAGATGTTTCCCCCTTCCAGACCGTCGCCACCCTGACCATCGAAAAGCAGGACTTCGATACGCCGGAAGCCCTGGACACTTGCGAGCGAAGCAGTTTCAACCCCTGGCAGTGCCTGGCGGCGCACGAGCCGCTGGGAAGGATGAACGCCGTGCGGAAAATGGTTTACGCCAATGCCGCCAAGCTGCGCAACAAGGAGCAATGATCATGCATCCTACGGTTAAAACCTGGCTGTCCAAAACGCGTGAGGAATTGGATGAAATCTACCGTCAGGCCCCGCCCGGGGAGATCCCCACGGGGGATACCCAGGGTACTGCCATTCTGGCTGATTCGGCCTTTTCTAAAATGGTGGCCGTACTTGCCGGCATCTATGCCTGGCAGGGCAAGGTCTTCGACCTCTTCTGCCCTGAGGGCCAGTCCGGCATTCTGATTAACAAGATAACCCCCTTCAGTATGACATTCATTGTCGCCAAGGTCTATCGGGAAAAAAGCTGGCTCGACGGCAAAGACACGATTGTCATCGACTACTCCAAGACGTCGTTTGTTGCCAAGGTGATTAGGGATGAAATCCGCGAAATCGAACCTGGCGTATATTTGGGCAAAGTCTGGTGGGGCCGGAAGCGTATTCTCGATTTTGCCCTGACCCGCAAGCTCGGCGCCTAAGACGACCCGACCCTAAGCCCCATGCGGACCAACAGTAGGCGGAAGCCATGACCCCTCAATCCACCTTCATGATCGTTGCCACCATTCAGGACGGGCAGATCGCGCCCCTGCGCGACCTGTTGGCCACGATGACGAACAATCCCGGCCAGGCCGACCCCGAAAACCGACTGGTGCCCTTCGGCCGGTTCGATCGCCTGCATTTCGGGCGCTTTGTCATCATCGAGGCCACGACCGCCCATGAAATCGAAGCCTTCGGGGTCACGCCCCGTCCGTGGCAACCGGTTTTGACCTTTTTTGGCGACATCGACGGCGATGCGGTTTCGTTTCTGGCCGAACTTGCCGGGCAAGCCGGCCCCGGCCTCACAGAGATTTTCGCCTTTTGCGAGGGCTTTTCCCCCGAAGGGACCAATCTCCTGGAATGGATGCAGGCCCATAATATTGCGCCCGCGGTCAACTATGTGAACTGGATCGGCCGCACCGTCCGACAGGTGCGTGAAGAAGCCGCCCTGCATCAATGCCTGGCGACCTATCTCCAGGAAAATGTCGATGCGATCGGCCGGGAAAACCCCCGGGCCCTGCGCCAAAAGCTGCTTTCCCATGTGGAAATCGAAAAGCATGCCGGTCGGCTGCGCCTGACACCGCCGGCACCGACCCCTCTGGGATGGCAAATCCGCAATTTCCTGCACAAGATCGGGGTGCCGCTGATGCTGCTGCTCTTGTCACCACTATTTATAATTATCGCCCCGTTTTTTGCCGTCCGGCTGCGGATGCTGGAGCGTTCCGATCCCGAGCTTTTCATCCGTCCCGACCGGCAGCATGTCCGTGAGATGGCCGTCCAGGAAGACCACGACGTCACCAACCAGTACAATGTGTTCGGTGATGTCAAGCCGGGCCTTTTCCGTTTGATGACCTTCAAGTTTCTTCTTCTGGTGACCGGCTATGCCGCCCGGCACATTTTCAACCGCGGCTTTCTGGCCCGCATCCGGACCATCCACTTCGCCCGCTGGGTGTTCATGGATGACAACCATCGCGTGTTCTTTGCCAGCAATTATGATGGCAGTCATGAAGCCTATATGGATGATTTCATCAACAAGGTCGGTTGGGGGCTGAACCTGACCTTCAGCAATGGCGTTGGCTATCCGCGCACGACCTGGTTGATCAAGGAGGGGGCCTATCGTGAGCTGCCGTTCAAATATACGCAAAGACGGCACCAGTTGGGCTCGGAGGTCTGGTACAAGGCCTATCCGGGTTTGACCGCCTTTGACTTGTCGCGCAACAGCCGCATCCGCCAAGGCGTGGAAACTTACCCGACCCGTGACGCGGAAATTCGCG
Organism: Desulfobacterales bacterium; assembly: GCA_050114115.1. Lineage (GTDB taxonomy): Bacteria > Desulfobacterota > Desulfobacteria > Desulfobacterales > UBA5852 > JABZFP01. The sequence continues at coordinate 2,548 of JASFTA010000180.1, forward strand.
CGTGGTTGAGTCTGATCTGAGCAGGAGCATTTTGTGATGAACGATGCGAGCACGGTTGAGTTTGACGATCTGCAGGGCCTGCTGCGCTTCGGCTACGGCAAGTTGTCCGGCACTTGCTTTATGCTGCTCGACGTGGCGGATGCGGATGCGGCCCGCCAATGGTTGGCGAGGGCCCCGGTCAGCAACGCGGTTGCCCGGCGTCCACCGCCCGAAACCGCCCTGCAAATTGCCTTCTCCGTGGAGGGCCTGCGGGCGCTGGGGGTCGCCGAGGAAATCCTCGAGGGCTTTTCCGACGAGTTCATCACCGGTATGGCGGGCGATGAAAACCGCTCCCGGCGCTTGGGCGACGTGGCGCGCAACGCACCGCCCAACTGGGACTGGGGCGGCGAACCCGGACAGGTGCCGCACATGCTGTTGTTGCTGTATGCCGTCGGAAAGGAGGACCTGGCCGCCCGACAAAAAACCCTGGAGGACGAGCTGTTTTCCCGGGCCTTTGAACGGCGCCTGATCCTGCCGTCCGATGATATTGGCATGATCGAACCCTTCGGGTTTGCCGACGGGATCAGCCAGCCCGAGATCGACTGGGCCCAGCGCCAGAGCACCGATCTGCATGCGCGCGACAATTTTTCCAACCTGGTGGCTCCCGGCGAATTCGTGCTGGGTTACCCCAACGAGTATGGGATGTACACGGCCCGCCCGCTTATCGATCCGCGACATGACGGGCGGGCCGCCGTGCTTCCCCGGGCGGCTGACGAACCCGCGTTGAAAGATTTCGGGCGCAACGGGTCTTACCTGGTCATCCGACAACTGCATCAGGATGTTCCCGGCTTCTGGCAGTTTGTCGATCAGGCGGTCGGTGCCGACCCCCACAAACGCGAGGCGCTGGCCGCCCGCATGGTGGGCCGTGAACGCGACGGCACGCCGCTGGCCCCAAGGGCCGCCCGGGACATCCCCGGCCTGTCACGGCAAAAGCGTGACAACTACTTCACCTACGAACTCGACCCGCGGGGATACCGCTGTCCCATCGGCGCACACATCCGCCGGGTCAACCCCCGCACGGGCGATTTCCCGCCCGTGGTGACCGGCTTGATCACCCGGTTGATCAAGATGTTGGGTTTTGGGCAGACGCGTGAAGATGACGACCTGATCGCCTCCACCCGTTTTCATCGTCTGTTGCGCCGCGGCCGTGGATACGGCCCCCTGCTGAAACCCGAAGAGGCGGTGCGCCCCGATGCTCCGGCTGCTGAGCGGGGCCTGCAGTTCATTGCCATGGCGGGCAATATCCTGAGGCAATTCGAATTTGTCCAGAATGCCTGGTCGATGAGCACCACCTTCGCCGGCCTCAAGCAGGAAAGCGATCCCCTGATCGGTATTCGGCAGCCGCTGGTGACCGGTGAGGCCACCGCCAATTTTAATCGTTCGGATCCGGCCGGCCCACGGCACCAGACTTGCGGTCTGCCCCAGTTTGTTACGGTGCGCGGCGGCGGTTATTTCTTTATGCCGGGGCTGCGTGCGCTGCAGTTCATCGCGGCGGCGCCCGCCGGGGAAGGCGAGGGCAGGTCATGACAAACCCGTCACGCGTGTTGAAATTGATCCATGGTATGGCTCTGGAACTGCTCCATATCGAGCGGCGGCTGGAACCGCTGTTCCGGCGCCAGTTAAACCGCCTGGTGCGCGAACCCAGCGCCGCCTTTATCCAATACCTCATCAACCGCCGGCGCACCGATGTGGGCATGCAACTGGCCGAGGAGCGCGTGGATCCCGATGAGAAGCAGAGCCTGGATGCCATCATCGATCTGATGGCCGACCAGATGCGCGGGCATTTCAAGCCCGGCGCCTACGAGCGCGGCGGCAACACCAAGACCCACGGTGTCCTGCGGGCCACCGTGACCATTCGCGACGACCTGCCCGAGCATTGCCGCCAGGGGGTCTTTGCGACGCCCCGGAGTTACCCGGCCTACGTGCGCTTTTCCGGTCCCGGGCCGGACGTTCCCGCCGATATCCGCGATGTCGGTTTTGTCAGCATGGCCGTCAAACTCATGGATGTCCCCGGTGAAAAACTCATGGACGAGGAGAAATTCACCCAGGATTTCATCACCATCTGCACCCCGACCTTCGTAACCCCCAATACCCGGGAAAACGCCAAGCTGCAGTACTGGAGCCTGGTGGATATGCCGCTCTACTATTTCCTGAACCCCAAGGACCCCCACCTGCTGGACTTTTTCATGCAAAGCCTCTGGAACGAAACCCAGTATAACCCCCTGGGGCACCGCTTCTGGAGCTGCACCCCT
>JASFTA010000181.1:0-4834 GCA_050114115.1 Desulfobacterales bacterium
GGCCGCGCGCGAAATCCGCCGTATCAATACCGTGCACGGCCCCGTGGCGGTCAAACTGGCCCGGAGCAACGGGCGGATCATCAACCTGACCCCGGAGTACGATGACTGCAAGCGGCTGGCCCTGGAAAAGGGGCTCCCGCTGAAAAAGGTGCTGGATGACGTACGGACGGCGGCCCTCAGGGAGGTTCAGGACGGAGACGCCTCCAAGGCCGCCCCCGATTGAAACCGATGACGGCCGGCGGACGTACGGGCAATCCCCCTTGCCAGCGGCCGGTGTCATGATGTAGAAGATCATGATTGAATTATTAATTGGATCATTAAACGGTCACGTCTGGCTATCGCCGCGACCGCGGCAAACGCGATGCGGACGCGAGACGGTGACGCTCATGCCAAAAAGGAGGTAAGATCGTTATGGACAAAATCTTGCGCATCAACATGGGTGCCGACGGCGGTCCGAGCATTTCGGAAGGACCGGTGGGCGACTATGCCGGCTTCGGCGGACGGGCATTGACCTCGATGATCGTGGGCCAGGAGGTGCCGCCCACCTGTCATCCCTTGGGGGAAGACAACAAGCTGGTGATCGCACCGGGCCTGCTGAGCGGGACCGCAGCGGCCATGTCGGGCCGGATTTCGGTAGGCTGCAAGAGCCCGTTGACCGGCGGCATCAAAGAGTCCAATTCAGGCGGTCAGGCCGCCCAGGTACTGGCACGTCTGGGATACGCCGCCATCGTCCTGGAGGGCAAGCCCCAGGGTGACGACCTCTACAAGGTTTTTATCAACAAGGACGAGGTCAAAGTCGATACGGCCAACGAACTGAAGATGCTCGGCAACTACGATACGGTCGACAAATTGCGCGGGGAATTCGGCGAAAAGGTCGCCTGCATCTCAATCGGCCAGGCCGGTGAAATGAAAATGGGGGCCGCATCGATCGCCTTCTCGGACATGGAACAGCGCCCCACGCGTCATGCCGGCCGGGGCGGCGTCGGTGCCGTCATGGGCTCCAAGGGCGTCAAGGCGATCGTTATTGACGATGCCGGCCAGAAAATGCGCAAACCCAAGGATCCGGATAAGTTCAAGGCGGCCAACAAGGAATTCGTGGCCGGTCTGCGCAAGCACCCGGTAACCGGGGAAGGGCTGCCCGCCTACGGCACCAACGTGCTGACCAACGTGCTGAGCGAGGCCGGGGGCTACCCCACGCGCAATTTCAGCAGCGGCACCTTCGAGGGCGCGGGCAAGATCAGCGGCGAGACACAGGCCGCCCTGGAAAATGAACGCGGCGGCGAAGGCTCCGCCACCCATGGCTGCCACCGGGGCTGCGTGATCCGCTGCTCGGGCACGTTCTATGATAAGAACGGCAATTTCCTGTCGAAACAACCCGAGTACGAAACCGTTTGGGCCCACGGCGGCAACTGCGGCATCGACGATCTGGATGCCATCGCGCAGATGGATCGCATGGACGATGACTTCGGGCTGGACACCATCGAAATGGGCGCCACCATTGCGGTCGCCATGGAAGCCGGTCTGGCCGAATTCGGTGATGCCGACGCCGCGATAAAACTTCTCAAGGAAGTCGGCGCGGGAACGCCCTTGGGCCGCATCCTGGGCAACGGGGCGGGCGTGACCGGACGGGTCTTCGGCGTGACGCGCGTGCCGGTCGTCAAAAACCAGGCCATGCCGGCCTATGATCCCCGCACGGTGCAGGGCATCGGCGTGACCTATGCCACCACCCCCATGGGCGCCGATCATACTTCCGGGTATGCCGTGGCCACCAATATCCTGGGCGTAGGCGGCAGCGTGGATCCGCTCAAGCCCGAAGGCCAGGTCGAGCTCTCCCGTAACCTGCAGATCGCCACCGCGGCCATCGACTCCACGGGCATGTGTCTGTTCATTGCCTTTGCCGTTCTGGATCAGCCGGAGACCTTCAACGCCCTGGTCGATCTTTTGAATGCCTTTTACGGACTGGAGCTGACCGGCGATGACGTGGCGGCGCTTGGCCAGAAGATCCTGGCCAATGAGCGGGAATTCAACGCCAAGGCTGGTTTCACGGCGGAACACGATCGCCTGCCGGATTATTTCCACAAGGAGAAACTGCCTCCCCACAATATCACCTTTGCAGTCAAGGATGAGGAACTGGACGAGGTCTTCAACTGGTAGCATGCCCTTGCGGCCTTGCCGCTTAAGTGCTCTAACCTAAAGACGGGGAGCTTCCGGTGGGAAACTCCCCGTCTTTTTACTCTCGGTGCACGTGGTCGGCCGCTCGCGCTGCGCCCGTCAGCGTACAAGCCTGAGGGTCGAAGAAAGGGCGCTCAACATGGCCACATCACTTAGCTTTATCCTCCAACCCGACCATCTGGCGCTTTTTTATCCCCTACTGCAGCAGGGTGTCCGGGTCGAAGCGCAGGTCGGCTGCGATATCCAGAGCCTCCTCTGTGACCAGTTTAAAATGGCACCGGACTATTTGGCCGATCGAATTACCACGATTTTTCTCAACGGCAAGCCCGTGGATGACGTCACCTCGGCCGTGGTGACCGACGGCGCCACCCTGGCGCTTTCGGCGGCCATGCCTGGTCTGGTCGGGGCGACTTTGCGCAAAGCCGGTTGCCTGGCCTCGTTCCGGAACACGATCAGTCACCGCAATGAAGCCACACCGGCGGCTGCTTTCGAGGATGGTTTCATCACATTAAAGTTGTTTAATATGCTGCTCCCTGAAATGGGACCGCAGTATCTGGCCCACGGTGTCTGGACCCGCAGCCGCGAACTGCAGGCTTGTCTCGCCGGATACCCGCACGAGCTGGAAACCGTCGTGGTGCGCGTCGAACAAGACGGTCACGCGCTGGATCCTGCCAAGTTGGGCCGGCTACAGGCGATCGGCCCCGACGAGCCCGTTCGACTGCAGGCCACTTGTGAATCCTGACGATTTCGTAATAAGCTCGATTCGCCCGAGGCGGATAAATATCGGCGTTATGTGTATCCTTCGTCACTGCGGACGATCTGAATCCGCCGCGTTCCGCAGTATCGCAAGCCCTGGTCTCAAGCTTATTATGAAACCGCTGATGCGGAACCACGGAAGAATCGGTTTGATCACCAATCGCAACGCTCGGGACTGTGAAGGATTGCGACCATGATAAAGGCGGCCACGATTCAGTTGCAGGATGCTTTTTCGCGCAAGAAGGGCCAGCGCATCGGGGAGACACTGGTGTCCCGGCTGGGTCGCCTGCCGGATGCCTGCTGGCTGTTCTGCGCACCGGGCAAAGACCTGGAGATGCTGGTCCAGGGCGTTTATGAGGCCATTGGTCAGCGCCCATTAATCGGCTGCACGACCGACGGCGAAATTTCCAGCAGCGGTTTCAGCACCGAGTCGGCCGTTTTGGGCGGACTGATCACCGACCAGCTTGGTTTTGAGATGGCCGCGGTCCAGGGGATCGGTCGCGACAGTGAGCAGGCCGGGCGCGATCTGGCGGCCGCCTTCTCCGATGCCATCCGCTACGTGCAACTGTTTTCCGACGGGGTTACCGGCGACGGAAGCGCCATTCTCAGGGGAATGGCTTCCGTTTTTACTGAGGATATTCCGGTTTCGGGGGGAACCGCCGGCGATGGCGGGCAGTTCCGGCAGACCTGGCAGTTTCAGGGCGACCGGGTTTTCAGTGATGCCGCCGTGGCCATTGGGTTCAGCGGCGACTTCAAACTGGGCACCGGGGTGATGAGTGGATGGACGCCCATCGGGCTGCCCAAGAAAGTGACCCGGGCCGAGGGTAACGTGCTCTATGAACTCAACGGCGAATCGGCCCTTAGTGTCTACGAGCGTTTTCTGGGTCGGCATGCCCACAAGCTTCCGGCCGTGGGCGTTGAATATCCGCTGGGGCTTGTCGATCCCCACGCGGGTTCGGACGGCAACGACGATCTGCTGCTGCGGGCCACGATGTCGGTGGACCGAGAGGCCGGGGCCATCCGTTTCGCGGGGGAAATCCCCGAAGGCCGTATGGTATACCTCACCTGCGGGGACCGCAGCGCCATTTTAGACGCCACGGAAAAGGCCGCCCGTCTGGCCATCGAAGATTTGGGGGCCAGTACGCAACCGGCTTTTGGCTTCTTTTACTCCTGCATGGCCCGCAAGGCGCTGCTGGGAATCCGGGCCCGGGAGGAGATCGAACGGGTCCGCGCTCACATCGCGCCGGAAGTGCCGGTTCTAGGTTTCTACACCTACGGAGAATACTGCCGACCGGTGCCGTGGCGCCCAAGCGTGCTGCACAACGAAACCGCCACCTTGTCGTTGATTGGGTTTGATCCGTGAACCGCAACATCATGTTGTTGAAGCAGATCAAGGATCTGCAGGGGCTACTCGAGGTCGCCGAGCGCAAGGCCGACATCCTTACGAACCTGCTTAAAGAGGCCGGTGCGGAGTACCAGCAGACCCTGGAAAAAATCCAGGTGTCCGAAGCCAATTTCCGGGCCATTTTTGAAAATGCGCCCGAGGGCATCTACATCATCGATATCGCTTCCCGCCGCATCCTCGATTGCAATCCCTTTATCCAGAAATGGCTGGGATACTCCCGCGAAGACCTGCGCACCATGTGCCTGGATGAGATACTTGCGCCGGGGGCCGTCAATGTCGACGAGAATATCCAGAAGGCCGTTCGCAATGGACTGGTCTATATTCAGGAGCGCCGCTTCAAGAAAAAGGACGGTACGTGCGTCGATGCCGAGGTCACGGGAACCACAATGGACTACGAGGGGCAGAAGCGCTTCGTGGCCCTCATCCGCGACATTACCGAGCGCAAACAGATCGAGGCCCTGTCACGCTACAAGGAGCTTTTCGAGAGTGTCAGCGATGCGG
>JASFTA010000182.1:0-4830 GCA_050114115.1 Desulfobacterales bacterium
CGGCCGCGCTGGCGTGCGCCGACGCCGCCCGTCTGCCTTTTGGCAACGACGTATTCGATGCGGTGGTCGGTTTCGGATTTCTGCACCATGTGCCGCGCTGGCAAAAGGCCCTCGCGGAGGTGGCTCGGGTTCTAAGGCCGGGCGGCACCTACTTCATTGAAGAATTCTACCCGGCCCTCTACCAGAACCACCTTACGCGCCATCTGCTACGACATCCGGAAGAAAATCGCTTCGACAGCAGCGACCTGCACGCCGCCCTGGCGTCGAATGCCTTCACGCTGGAGGCCATTTTTGAATGGCGACCTTTCTATGTGCTGGCGGTGGCGCGGTGCCGTGCCGCGGAAGCCACCAAACTCAGACCAGCAGGCTAAGGGCCACGATCACAAACAGGACCAGGGGATAGTAGCTGGCCAGATTGAAGAGGCGCATGGCATCGGATTTGTGGGCGGAGCCGTGCAACTGCCAGGCCGGCCATAGCAGAAGGCCGATGCCGGCCGCGACCGAGGCGCCAATGGTCAGCAGGCCGAAATGCGCCGGCGAGAGCCGGAAAAGTATCAGGTTGGCCACAACGGCCATGAAGAGCGCGCCCAGGATGATGTCCCGGGTTTTGTCCAGGCCGAAGATGACCGGGATCGTGCGCGCGTCGAAACGACGATCTTCTTCGATGTCGGTCCAGTCGTTGGGGGCGTTCTGGCCGCCGATTTCCCAAAGGAAAACCACCAGAAACAGCAGCACGAGCAGAAACACGGAGGGCCCCGGGTCGACAGCCAGGACCGCCGCCAGGGCCCCGGTGCTTTTTACGGCTCCGCTGACGAAGACCCGGTAGGGGCTCACGCGCCACATGATGCAGTAGAGTGCTTCGAGGGAACAACCGGCGGCGAAAATGGCCAGGCACACGGGGTTCAGCCAGTAGGCCCCGGCGGCGGCCACGAGGCCCCAGCCGGCAGCCCAGAGAACCCCCGCGGACAAGGGCAGCAACCCCTGGGCCATTGGGTGGCGCACCAGCAGGGCGTCCAAATCATCGTCGTGAACGTCGCCTTGAAAACCACCGGCCTCGAGTTTGGCTTTATCGGAGCGGTAGCCCACGATGTCGTTTAGCGCGTAAACGGCGGTGTAGCCGGCAAAGACCGTCACCAAACCAACCAAGATGGTCGACCATGGCGGGTAGGCTCCCAGATATAAGAGGGCTGCCCAGCAGGGGGTCGTCATGTCGATCAGCCCATGGGGTGTCCGGGACAGGGCCCAGAAAAGCTTCAGGCGTTCGGCACCATTTGGGGCGTGTGGATTTTTCGGGGCAGGCAATGGTCGTGATCCGATCGTGGTATCAGCCGCGTAGCCTCGTCATCGATACAGGTGAGGGGCTTGTCCCTCCGCGCCTCCGTCGGGGCGGCCATCCGTCCGGCGGTGATCGCGCCGTTTCCCATAGCATGCAGGTCGGGGAGCGTCAACGTTCCGGAGGTGATCCGGCCAAGGTTTAGGGCCGATGCCGCCGCCAACCTTAGGGCCGAAAAGGCGCCAGTATTTCGTCATTGCAATGGCGGGCGAAATCCATGATCCAGGGCGCATAGCGGCCTTGGCGATAGATTTGGGCCATGGCCCGGGGGACGTTCAGCCTGCCGATCTCTGGATCGGCGTGGGCCAGGATGCGGGGCATCAGAAGGGCATTGACATAAGGAATGCCGTGGTCGCGGCAATAGGCGGCCCCCCGACCGTCGTCCATGAGGATGAAATGCCCGGCGCCGGCCTTGAAATGCTGGATGCACTCCCGTTCGCCGGCGCCCAAGCCGGCCAGGTTTGGGTCCGCCGACGGATTCGCGCCTGGCCGCAACACCTCCAGACGCCCCTGCGCGGTGAGCTGCTGGAAGATATCGGCACCGGGGTAGCCGGGAATGACCAACTCCCGGTATGCGGCCGATCCGGTTCTAAGGTGGTAATGCGCCAGGGTGGTATCAAGCCATCCGACTTTGTAGAGCAGGATGGCGGAGGAGGTGTCGATGAGGATTGTTTTCATGGCCCCGGCCATCGGCGGCTGACAACAACTATTTGAACAAATCCGTACTGATGTAGCGCTCTCCGGTGCTGGCCAGAATGACGACCATTTTGCGCCCGCGCCCCTCCGGCCGCCCCGCCATTTTAAGGGCGGCCGCCACGGCCGCTCCGGACGAAATCCCGCAGAGAATGCCCTCCTCCTTGGCCAACCGGCGGCCGGTCGCGAAAGCTTCATCGTTGGTTACGGTGACCACCGTGTCGATCAGGTCGCGGTCAAGAACATCCGGCACGAAACCGGCACCGATGCCTTGAATTTTGTGGGGGCCGGGGGACCCGCCGGAGAGCACCGGCGAGTCGGCCGGTTCGACGGCCGTGGTCAGAAAGTCCGGTTTGCGCTCTTTCATCACCTGGCTCACACCGGTCAGCGTGCCGCCGGTGCCCACCCCGGAGACGAGCATGTCCACGTCCCCGTCCATGTCGGCCCAGATTTCTTCGGCGGTGGTTTCGCGGTGGATCTGAGGGTTGGCCGGATTGGCGAACTGGTCGGGCATGAAGCTGTTGTCGCGCGCCTCCAAAATTTCCCGGGCCTGGGCGATCGCGCCCTTCATGCCCCCGCTGCCGGGGGTCAGCACCAGTTCGGCGCCCAGGTGGGTCAACAATTTGCGGCGCTCCTGGCTCATGGTTTCGGGCATCGTCAGGCACAGTCGGTAGCCCCGGGCCGCACAGATAAAGGCCAGGGCAATGCCGGTATTGCCGCTGGTGGGTTCCACGATCAAGGAGTCGTTGTTGATCCGGCCCTGTGCTTCGGCGGCGGCAATCATCGAACCGGCGATGCGGTCCTTGATACTGCCCAGGGGATTGAAGAATTCCAGTTTGGCGTAGATCTCGGCATCGCAATCGGCGGCAATCTGGTTCAGCCTAACCAGCGGGGTGCGACCAATGGTTTCCACGATGGAGGGGTGTCGGTTCATGGCGTTTCCTTGTTGAAGACCAGTTTGGGGGTTTCCAGCATCACGCGGGTGTTGGGCGGGATGGACTCGGTCAGCCAGACGCTGCCGCCGATGGTGGAATTGGCGCCAATCACGGTGTCGCCGCCCAGGATGGTGGCGCCCGAGTAGATAATCACGTTGTCCTCGATGGTCGGGTGACGCTTCTTGTAGCGCAGCGTGTTGACCATCTCGCGCGGCAATGACAGGGCCCCCAGGGTCACGCCCTGGTAGATGCGGACGTTTTCGCCGATCTCCGTGGTCTCTCCGATCACGACACCGGTGCCGTGGTCAATGACGAATCGGGAGCCGATGCGGGCGCCGGGATGGATGTCGATGCCGGTCAGGCTGTGGGCCTGCTCGGTCATGATCCGCGGCAGCAGGGGGACCTGCAGTTCATAAAGTTGGTGGGCCAGCCGGTAGACCGTCAAGGCATACATGCCGGGATAGCTGAAAATGATTTCGTCGAAACTTTTGGCGGCCGGATCGCCGTCAAAGCAGGCTTGGACATCGTCGGCCAGCGTTTTGCGAATTGTGGGGATGGCGCTCAGGACCTTGAGGGCCACCTCGTAGCCGCGTTCGGTGCCCCTCTGGCAGGGCTTGTTGTAGCGGTAACAATCATGGCTGATACTCAGGGTCACCTGCCTTGAGAGCATGTCGAAGAGCTGCGAGACGGCCTGGCCCAGACTGTAGCGCAGATTGACCGGGTCGAGTTTCTCGGGTGAAAAATAGCCCGGGAAAACGATCTGGCGAAACTTATCTATAATGGCCACGACCGAATCGCGGGAGGGGATCGGGTCGTATTCCACGTGGGTAAAGCATTTCACGTCATCGCAGATGTGAATGATGTCTTCCGCGATCCGGGGCAGTTGCTCGCGGTAGCAGGAAAGCTTTTCCGCCTCGCGGGTGCAGGCGTCCTTCATCAATTTGAGTTTGTCATCCATGATTTTTTAGGCCTTGGAATCAATATTGCCCGATTAAGGCCAATATGGGGGTCTGGCAACCGGTTGTCAAACCGGCCCGACGGGCGCTGACGCCTTCAGGCGCAGCGTTGGACAACCCGTCGAAAGCTATATTCGAAAGGGCTTTTGGAGTCGTTCGCGAAACCGCCTGCAAGGTTGGCGCAATGACGCCGACCGGCGGCAGGCTGTCACGATGAGGGCCGCGTTTAACGGCGCCAGCGGGTCTTTGGGGAATCCGTCAGACTTCCTTGGCCAGATCGATGCCGTACTTCTTAATCCATTTCCAGATCGTCACGCGACTGACCTTGAGCTGTTGGGCGGCCTGGGATTGATTGCCGCCGCAGGCGCGCAGGGCGGCCAGAAGTTTGTCGCGCCTTCCGTCGGCCCGCCCGCCGGATAAAACCGGCCGGCCGGCCGTGTTTCGCGGTGCGACGAGCCGCGGGGGCAGGTGCGCCGGCTCGATCCAGCCCCCCGGGCAGAGGACGAAGGCGTACTCCACGGCATTGCGCAGTTCGCGCACATTGCCGGGCCAGGGGTAGGCCAGGAGCATGTCCATGGCGGCGGGGGTCAAGCCGTCGATTTGTTTCGTGCCCCGGGCATTGTTGAGGGTGATGAAATGCTGCACCAGAAGCGGGAGATCGTCGCTGCGGGCGCTCAAGGGCGGCATGTTCAGCGGGAAAACATTGATGCGGAAGAAGAGATCTTCCCGAAAAGCACCCTGGGCGATCAAGTCTTCCAGATGTTTGTTGGTGGCGGAAATGATGCGCACGTCGATGCGGATGGGCTTGTGGTCACCGACCCGCTCGATTTCTTTTTCTTCGAGCACGCGCAGGAGTTTGACCTGGGTGGCCAGGGGGATATCTCCGATTTCGTCCAGGAAGATGGTTCCTTCG
>JASFTA010000183.1:0-4824 GCA_050114115.1 Desulfobacterales bacterium
ACGCTCCGCGGCATCATTCTGGTCGTTCGCTACAAAGTTTTCCAGACGGCATAAATATACCATGGGATCGCGCGGTGTGGTAGTGGCCGTTCGCCTAAAAAACCAGTCTGCTTTGGTAGAATTCCCTATGATGGCATAGGCCACGCCGGCGGCCAGGAGGGCGTCGCGCTGCCCCGGTTTCTTGGTCAGCGAGCGGCGTATGACGGCCAGTGACGCCTCGGCCCGATGGTCTTTGATCAACAAAAAGGCTTTAAGGTTCAGAAAGCGTGAAGCGTCAGGATGCCGCTCGAGCAGCCAATCGACCTGTTCCGTCGCCTTCGAAAACTGGCCCATTTCCGTGTAGATGTTTGCCAGCTGGTAGCGTGCCGGGCGGTTTTGGGGCACTAGCTGCAAAACCTGCTCCAGCTGTTCAACCGCCTGATCGCGGCGCCCCGTCCGGGCGTATAGGGTTGCCAGATTGTTGCGGGCAATCACCTTGAACTGATTTTGGGCCGGCGAGTTTAGATCAATCGCTTTTTCAAATAGCGCCGCCGCCTGCGCGTTATGGCCGGAATGCGCCAGTGCATTGGCCAGATTGACGGCGGCCCGCGCGCTCTGGGGCGCTTTTCGGTAGGTGTCCAGCCACAACCGGCGCTCCGTTTGCCAGTCCAGATTGCGGGTGAAAGTGCCGGCCGCAAAAACGATCACCACCCCGCCGACCAGAATCGGAAGCGCTCGGGTCGCCGCACGGCCGTGAGCGGAGAGCTTGGCCTGCCAGCGAAACGCCCAGGCGACCAGCGGCCAGAAAAGAAAAAGCGAGGGCAAATAATTGCGGTGTTCGAACACCATCTCCAGCGGAAAAACGGACGACTCCACCACATGGTTGAGAAAGAAAAACAGAATCGCAAAGGCCGCGAGGGGGCGCTTGCGGACCGCCAGCAGAGCGGCGATGACCAGAAGAGCGACGATCAGCATAGCCGGCAGCGTGGTCCACGGATGCAGCAGATCTGACGATACGGCAAAATCATGCTCCAGCGAAAGCCGCTGGGGGATGGGATAGAATATCTGGCTGAGATAAAAAATGAGCACCCGCGGCTGGGTCATCAGGCGTTCGACCAGGGAAAACGGACGCCCATCGAAACCGTGTGTTATCGAATTGATGATATCGATATTGAAGCCGGCCAGAAGTCCCCCGATAAAGAGCGTTGACAGGATGGCGGCGGCCATAAGGATTTTCTTAAAATGAGGGCTTAAACGGCCGTGTTTATCCCGGAAAAAGACAAATTCGACTAAAAGGGCCGCGGCCGGCCAAATGGCAGCATTTTCCTTGGCGCCCATGGCCAGAAGATAACTGCCCACCGCCAGGCCCCACCATACGACCACTTGTCTGGTGCGGCCGCTCAATCTTCCACGGATGTAGCCGTAAAGGGCGCTCAGGTAAAAAAACGTGGTCAAGGAAGTGTAGCGCTGCACCACATAGGTAACCGCCTGGGTCTGGATCGGGTTAAGCGCCCAGAGAAGCGCGGCCATCAGGGCGATGACGCTGCGCTGGCGATGATCGGTTTCGGGCACGACAGGTGATTTGCTCAAGCCGATGAGGATCAGGTAGAGAACCCAGGCATTCAGGAAATGGAAGCCGAGATTGACCAGATGGTAGCCGGCCACATGGGTGCCGTGGGCATACCAGTTCAGGGCGAAGGTGAGGTTGACCACGGGCCGCGGCAGGTTGTTGCCCTGGGAACGGTCGAAACCGATGGCACGCTTGATCGCGTCCAAGTTCATTTCGGTGATCTGAATCGCTGGATTTTTTAAGATGTTGGGATGGTCGTCCATGTGCCATTCGGCACGGAAGGTATTGCTGTAGGCGATGAGCACCATAAGCAGTATGACCAGGAAGGCCGTCGTGTTTTTCAGTTTGGGAATTTCGTGCGGCAAGGTCATCGTCTTAATTCAGGGAAGCTCCCAGGTGCTTGAGTCGGGCGGCCACGATCGGCCGAATCTTTTCCATGGCGTAGGGCCGCAGATTGCTTTGCGGGCCGGTCAAAATGGCAAAGTAGCGCTCCAGCGGTATCTGCCGGACCAGCTGGTCGGCATAGTGGACGGCGGCCGCTTCGTCTCCGGCGCGCACACTGACTTCGATCAGGCTCAGCCAGGGCGTCGGCTTCCCCGGCGACATCCTCCGGGCGCGCTCGAGCAGGTCGATCGCTCCGGCGTAATCCGCCATGCGTCCCATGGTCAGGCCCAGATTCACCAGAATGTTGTCGTGCGTTGGCAGCTGCTTGGCGGCTTTTTCCAGGTGTTGCCTGGCCTGCGGCAAATCGCCCATCTTCATCGCGATATATCCGGCGGCGTTCAGGTAATAGGGATGGGTGGGATTCTGCTGGATTAAAATGTCGGCCTGAGCGAGGGCATCGTCCAGCCGACCCCTGGCGATCAGGGGCGCCAGCAGATTATGACGCGCGATTTCGTGCTGCGGGCTGACCGCCAGGGCTTTTTGAAAGTGGGCGATGGCGGCGTCCTTCTGGTTTAACCGATTGAATATCGTTCCCATATTGTTCAAGGCGCCGGCCCGTGAGCGCTGGGGTGCCGGGTCGTAGAGCGCCAGCGAGCGGGCATAGAGCCTCAGCGCCAGATCATAGCGGCCGTGCTTTTCGTGATAGGCCGCAAGCTGGATGTAGGGCCGCGCACTCCGGGGGGCCTTGACCAGCACGTCTTCCCAAAAAGCACGCTCCGAGGCCCACACGCCGTTGCGCACATAGGTTGCGGTGCCCAGCGAGATGATCAGCAGAACCGTTCCGGCCGCGAGGCCATAATATATCAAGCGCCCCGGGTGTCGAAAATGCGCCAGTCCCCTGACGATCAAAACGGCCAGCGGTAAGAACAGGAACATGGACGGCAGGTAATTGCGATGTTCATACAGCAGCTCCAGCGGGATCACGCTGGATTCGACCAGGTGGTTCAAAAAAAAGAATAGAATCGCCAGGGACAGAAACTTATAACGCCGGGCCGACGCCAGCCCAACCGCCAGCAATAGCAGTATCGCCGCCATGGCGGCCAGGGTCGTCCAGGGATCCACAAGCGTGTTGGATATGGGCACATCATGCATGAAGGCGAAGCGATCCGGCGAAGGGAAAATAAGCTGGGACAGGTAGAAGACCACGACCCGCGCTTCGGTCATCAACCGCTGGGCTAATGTGAAAGGCCGCCCGGCATAACCGCTGATGATGGGGGCCAGTGGATCGCCCTTGATCATCCACAGGAGGCCCAGGCCCAGGACGATGGCCAGCAGTCCGGCCACGACCGTCCACTTCAATACCTTGAGGCCCTGCTGCGGGTCCTCCAAATCCTGGAAAAAAAGGATTTCCACGAGAAGCCAAGACAACGGCAAGGTAACCGTATTGAGCTTCGATCCCAATCCCAGCAGATAGCAGACGGCACCTAAACCAAAGAAGGCCATCCGCGGCCCCCGACGACCGGCCAGCCGGCCTCGAACATAGGCATAGATCCCGGCGATAAAAAACAGCCCCGCCAATGATGTGCTACGCTGGATGATATAGGTGACGGCCTGGGTCTGGATGGGGTGCAGGGCCCACAACAAACTGGCCAGCAGCGCGATGGAATGACGCTGGTCCGGTGAAAACCGGTGGGCCCGCGGTGCTCCCATCAGGGCCCCAATGGCGCCGTAAAGAACCAGGGCCGCCAAACAATGAATCAGGATATTGACCAGGTGAAAACCGGCAACATCGCCGCCGCTCAGATACCAGTTGACGGCTAGGGACATCATGACCACGGGGCGGAAGAACGCATCCCGGGAATGGGATTCACCCGCCGCCGGATCGATGCTGGCCATCAAGGCGGCGGGGGTCAGGGCGGTCATGTGGATGGCGCGGTTGTGAACGATACGAATATGGTCGTCGAAATACCAGGGGGCCCTGAGGGTATTCGCATAGCAAATGAAAACCAGACCAAGCAGTAAAAATACCGCCAGTTGTCGTTTGATCGCAAGGTTTTCTCGAGAATTCATGGCTGCATTTGCCACCCTGGCCTGATCGAAATGCCTGTGCGGCTTGGATTGCATCCGGTATGGGCGATTGGCGATCAGGGCACGTGCGCTTCGACGGCAGAGCATAAAGGATCAGAGGGTTCGCATCAACGGAGCAGCAGGGCATCGAAACAGCGGACGAGGTGAACGGGAGGTCCCTCCGGGATCAGCGGCGATCGAAATCCTATACAGAACGACTTAAATCCTTGCGTATACATACACAGCGTTCTCGATGATAGGTCCCAAACAAAACCATCGTTTCAGCAATCAACATAAAAATGCGCAAATAATTGTGACGCTGTGTATAAAAACAACGAAAGGGAGGCTACAACAGAGCCTCCCTTTCATTTCGTCGTTAAGGGGACAGTCGATTATTCCATGACGATCTCGTAGTTGTTGCTGCCGTCCCAGCGTGAGCTGCCGGCCTGGTAAATCGTCGGGCAACGGTTGCTGCCATCGGTAACCTGAACCGTAATGGAATTGATCGAGCCGGCGATATTACCCTGGTTGCCGGCCGAAAGCGTAATGCCGACGTCCGCCGGGTCGGTCGGAACAGCGGTGTTGCCCGGAATGGAGTAGTAGTCCGCCAGACCGGCCATAACGGCCTGGGCATCGGACTCGGCGGCCGAACAGAAAGCCTTGTTACGATAGGCGATAAAGTTCGGAATGGCGATCGCGGCCAGAATACCGATGATGGCGATGACGATCATCAATTCGATCAGGGTGAAACCTTTTTGGTTACTTCTCATTTTCTGCAGCATGGTTGAAGCCTCCTCATAGGGTTTGAAAAATGTTTGAAAATT
>JASFTA010000184.1:0-4821 GCA_050114115.1 Desulfobacterales bacterium
TTCTTGGTGGCGATTCCGCTGACCAAGCTGTCCCATTTTATCGGCTTTTTCCTGTCCCGCGCCCAGATCGGTATGGACTATGGTATCAAGCGCGGCGGCATGAAGAGCAAGGGGTTGTCCTGGTAGTCAAGCCATAACCTTTTTTTCCCAAAGGAATTCAAGTCATGCCGGAAGGAAAACTCTGCAATACCCAAACGGTGGATACGGAAGAACAACTGCAGGCCCTGCTCGATGACAAGAGCGGCAAGCAGTATTACGAGGAGATGAATTATCTGGAGGTCGACAGCCAGAAGCTCTGGGCCACGATGCAGAAGACCATGAAATCGCGGTTAAAGACCTGGCTGGAAATCTGCGCCCACTGCGGATTGTGCGCCGACAGCTGCTTTTTCTACCTGGCCAACAAAAGGGACCCCGAACAGGTCCCCTCCTATAAGATCATCTCCACCCTGGGCGAGCTCGTCAAACGCAAGGGCCAGGTGGACAACGCCTTCATGCAGATGGTCATGGATACGGCCTGGTCCAAGTGCACCTGCTGCAACCGCTGCGGCATGTACTGCCCCTTCGGCATCGACATGGGGATCATGTTCAGCTATACCCGCGGGCTGTGTTTTTCGCAGGGCTTCGTGCCTTGGGAGCTCAAGATCGGTTCGGGCATGCACCGCATCTACCGGGCCCAGATGAACGTCACCACCGAGGACTGGGTCGATACCTGCGAGTGGATGGCCGAGGAATACGAGGAGGACTGGCCCGGGCTCAAGATCCCGGTCGACGTTCAAGATGCGGACATCATCTACACCGTCAATGCCCGCGAGCCCAAGCACTACCCGGAAGATCTGGCCGAAGCCGCGATCCTCTTTCACCTGGCTGGCGAGAATTGGACCGTGCCCAGCGAAGGCTGGGAGGAGACCAGTCTGGCCATGTTTGCCGGTGACTGGGCCGCCTGCAAGATGCAGGTCGAGAGTGTCTACGACGCCATGAAACGCCTCAACCCCAAGCGGATGGTGGTGACCGAATGCGGCCACGCCTACCGGGCCACGGTGGTGGAAGGTCCATACTGGGCCGGGCGCAAGGACGGCCAGACACCCATCCCGAGTTTCCATTACGTCGAGTGGGTGGCGGAGGCCCTGCGGACCGGCAAAATCAAGATCGATCCGGAGAAAAAGATCAAGGAGCCGGTGACCTACCAGGATTCCTGCAACTACATCCGCAACGCCGGCCTCAAGGACGTGGCCCGCGAGATCATGAGTTACATCGCCGAGGATTTCCGTGAGATGAAGCCCAACAAGGAGCACAATTTCTGTTGCGGCGGCGGCGGCGGGCTGAATGGTATCGGGCGCTACCGCGAGCAGCGCAATATCGGCCTCAAGGTCAAGCGCGACCAGATCCTGGAGACGGGGTGCAAACTGGTGATCGCCCCCTGTCACAACTGCTGGGATGCCATTCGCGATCTCGAGGAGGAGTTCCGCATCGGCATTCGCTGGTCGTTTCTTAAACCGCTGCTGATTCACATGGCGGTCGTACCGGACCACCTGAAGCCGGAGGAGGAATAAGGGGCGCGATGATTGCCTGGGGCGAACGGCCCTGTTATGATGATAGGGCCACCACTTACCGGGGCAGCCCATGAATACGGTAACGCTTAAGACCAACGGAACGCTTTTCACGGACGGTGTGCCCGTCGATGCCGAGCCGCTCGGTTGCCTGGGATTCAAGGTCGTCCTGGAAAGCGGCGTGACGGTTCGCAGCCTGTTTGCCATGCTTGAGCGTTATCCGCTTTTGACGCGTTTAAACGCCTTTTTCCCGACCTACCTCGAGCAATATCGGGCGGCGCCGGCAAGCGGTTGCCAGTGCGATGATTTCCGCCATATCGATTTCAACAAGACCGTTGAGATGGTCGGTTATCCCGGCGAGCCCCGGCTCGAAATCTACAGTTCGCTCGTGGGGGCCGGCGGTCCGGAACCCCGTGAAATACGCAACTACGAATTGGAACAGCTACTGGATATGCCCCTGAAGCTCGGCCGGCTCAAACACATCGTGTTCGGCGACAAGGTCGATCAGTTCGAGTTCGGAACGGTATTCAACCTGTTTGAATTTATTGACGGCGTCGTATGGGAGCTCAGCTTTCACGGCACCCTGAGGGCCTGTGCACTAAGGAGGTGACAATGTTTGAGAAGATACTTTTCGCGACCACCGGGACGCCCATTTGCGATCACGCGGCTCACGTGGCATTCGATCTGACCAAGAAATACAAATCCGCGCTGACGTTGTTTCACACCCTCGGCCTGCCGTCGCATGGTTTCAGTCAGGTGGTCAAGGATATACGCACGGGTGAAGAGGAATACGCCAACGGCGATTATGTGGACTGGGTTCGGGAAGAGATCAAGACCTACTACACCAAACAACTCGAAGAGACCGAAGCAGCGGTGATCGAAGCGGCGACCGGTGCACCCCATCGCGAAATTCTGCGTTATGCCCGGAAAAGCGATACCGATTTGATCATCATGGGGGCCCATGCACGTGAAGAAGACGCCGGTGCGACCCGCTACCGCAACGTGGTCGGCAGCACCATGCAGCGGGTGGCCAAGGCGGCCAAGTGTCCGGTCCTGATTGTCAGCCGCCCCTGTACCACCTGCCTGTGGTATTTCTCCAATATTGTTTTTTGCACCGATTTCTCCAAGGCGGCCAAGTCCGCCTTCAAGTTCGCCTTCCAACTGGCCCGTGAAATCGGCGCCAAGCTGCACCTGCTGCATGCCCTTGATATGAGCGCGATTTATGCCGGCAAGGCCGTCAGCCAGGACGATATCGAGAAGGAAATCAAGACGGCGCGCGAGCGTATCGAAAAGACCTACGTTGCGCAAATGGGCGATTATGACAACTATGCCATCGAGGTCTGGGAAGGCGTGCCCTACGTCGAGATCCTCAAATATACCCGCGAGAACAACGGCGATCTGATCGTCATGGCCCATCACACCCGGGAAGTGGATCCGGAGCAAGCCGTGCTGGGCAGCACGGTCGAACAGGTCGTCTTGCGGGCGGCCTGCCCGGTGGCCAGCGTCAATCGCCCGGACAAGGTGTCCTGAGGATTCTAACGGATTAGGTTTTCCGGCTTTATACGTTCGGCGGCACTTGGTCGTTAGGCGGACGAGTGCCCTACCGTAGACCCTGCTGGCGGCTATGGCGCAAAAAAAGATTCTCGTCGTCGATGATGAAATGGACATGCGGTTTTATGTGTGTGCGCTTCTCGAAAGCCACGGCTACCGAACCGTGGCGACCCGCGACGGGAAGGAGGGCTTGCAGAAAGCCCGCGACGATTGCCCCGATCTGATTATTCTGGACATCATGATGCCGGGTGACGGCGGGGTCAAAATGTACGGCGGCCTCAAGGCGGACCCCTCGTTGACGCAAATACCGGTGATCATGCTCTCGGCGGTGGGTGAGAACAGTTTCCGCCATTACCTGGCCATGTTGAATGCCCAGAGCGCCCTGCCGGTACCCGATCCGGTGGCCTATCTGGAGAAGCCGGTGGATCATGAACGGCTGCTTGAACGCATTCGGCGGACGATCGGCTGAAACCGGCCGCCGCCATCTTCCCGGTCACGATATCCCGCCAATACCGGCCTGCCGTCCTTGGCAACGGATGGTCGCCGCGCCTTTCACCGCATGCCGGTCCGGCTAGCGCCGACTTGATCTGTCCCGGGGTTCGAAAGCGACACCATGGAAATTGAGAAGCGCATACTGCTGGTGGACGACGAAGAGGATTTGCGCGATATCCTGCAGATCTATCTGGCCGAGATCGGCTACGAAGTCCTGACCGCGTCCAACGGCCGCGAAGGCCTCGATCTCTTTCTGGCCGAACGGCCCCCGATCGTCTTGAGCGATATCAAAATGCCGGTCATGGACGGGGTCGAAATGCTGCGGCAGATCAAGACCCACGATCCGGAAGCGGAAGTTCTGATGATCACCGGCCATGGCGATATGGAACTGGCCATCGAAAGCCTCAAACTCGAGGCCGCCGATTTTATCACCAAACCGATCAACGATGACGTTCTCGAAATCGCCCTCAAACGCGCGGCGGAAAAAATTGCGATGCGCCGCCAATTGAAGGCCTATACCGAGAATCTGGAAACGCTGGTGGAGGCCAAGTCCGCGCGGCTCGTCGAAATGGAGCGTCTTACGGCTTTGGGCCAGGCGGTCGAATGCTTGACCACGGCTTTTCTGGACATCGCCGGTGATGTGCGCGCCGGCATGGAAAATTTCAACGAGGTGCCCTGTTTCGTATCCCTGCACAACCGGCAGCGGCAGGTCGTGGCCACCAACCAGCTGTTCAGCGACCGTCTGGGCGACATGGTGGGCCGACCCAGCTGGGAGATCTACACCGGGCCTTTTGACAATCCCGATGCCTGCCCGGCCGGCCAGACTTTCGTCTCCGGGGCTGGCGTGCGCAGCCGCGAGACGATCCGCTACAAGGACGGCCAGACCTATCCGGTGGTGGTGCATACGGCCCCCATCCGCGACAGCCGGGGGGAATTGGAGCTGGTCCTGGAGATTTCGGCCGATATTTCCGAAGTCACACGGCTGCAGGAAGAATTGCGCACGACCCAGCAGCGCTATCATCAGCTTTTCGAGGAAGTCCCTTGCTATATTGCGGTGGTGGACCGACAGTTCCGGATAACGGCCGCCAACCGGCTTTTCCGGGACGAATTCGGGGAAGATGCCGGCCCCACTTGTTTCGAAGCCTACAAACAACGCCAGACCCCTTGCCAGAACTGCCCGGTGACGGCCACCTTCGATGACGGCCAATCCCACCAGACGGAGATGATGGTC
>JASFTA010000185.1:0-4797 GCA_050114115.1 Desulfobacterales bacterium
CGGTGGCGCCCGATACCAGGATGTCGCCGTCCTCGGGCTGAACCCCGTTATCAATCATCCGCCAGACGGAAAGCGCGGCGGTAAAGCCGGCCGTACCGTAAACCATGGCCTCGCGCAGACTGAGACCCGCCGGCAAGGGCACGACCCAACCGGCCGGAACCCGGATGTATTGTCCGAAACCGCCGGCCGTGTTCATCCCCAGATCATAGGAGGTGACGATCACCTCGTCGCCGGGCTTGAAGGCGGAATCCTCACTTTCGACCACCACGCCGGAGGCGTCGATGCCCGGAGTGTGCGGATAGCTCCGGGTGACCCCGCGATTGCCCGTGGCCGAGAGCACGTCCTTGTAATTGAGCGAGGAATAGCGAACCTGGACGACAACCTCTCCGGCAGGCAGATCATCGATCGTGCGTGTCGTGATGGTTCGTGGGTACTTTTTGTCCTCGGTTTCGGTAACAACCAGGGCCTTGAATTCGTTTGGTCGTGTCATGTTTTTAAGCTCCCATGCTATGCCCCGGTGGTCCATGGGGCGATTGAAGTTTAAACGGGTTCAGATGCGCAACCCTTCCAGGTAAGCGATCAAGCTTTCGATCGTGGCCTCCAGTCGTTCAAAGGATTTGTCCACGCCGAACATCACCGAAGCGCCCAGCATACCGGCAAACAACATCGCCGCGACCGCTTCCGTGTCCACCGCGGCGCGCAACTCGCCGCGTGCGTGTGCTTCCGCCAGAAAGCGCCGGATCATGTTGCGCAGCCCCCTGAAGCCCCGGTTCAATTCCCGGGCGTAATCCGGCCGCTGGTCGGCCAATTCAACCGCCAGCATGACAAACGGGCAGCCTCCCGGAAGATTCGCGGTGTCCTTGAGATAGCGGTCGCGATAATTCAATAGCAGGGTTATGACTTTGCCCACCGGGCTGGGCTCGTCTTCAAGGCCCACCAGGTTCTTGGCGCGCCAGTTGTGCCGCGCCCTGGCCACTACTTCGCCGAAGAGCGCTTCCTTGCTCGGAAAATGGTTGTAGAATCCCCCTTTGGAGGTTTGGCAGGCGGTCAGAATGTCATTCATCGAGGTGCTCAAAAAGCCCTTGAGCGAAAAAAGCTTCAGGGACTCTTCCAGAATTTGTTCTCTGAGATTCATGGGTGACCTGTGCAACCATCAAAGGGGGCAGACCGATCGGTCTGTCCCCTTTAGCGACTGGCAATCATTTTGTCAACCGGATTGTCGGGCCTTCCGCCGCCGGGCGCACGGAAGATAACGGGAATTCTTGGGCGGGATTTCGGGACGCCTCGTAAAGATGCCTTTCGACGAGGCCATCTTTCTTTCAGCTCAAATTTTTCTTGAATTTGACGCCGATTCCGCGGTTGTCTTTGCGCACGATGAAACCGTGCTGCTTGCACTCCCGGCCATCGGCCTCAAAAGGACCTGCCACCGTGATCGCCTGCCCCACGTTGAAAAAGCCGTCGGTCTCGATGTAGGCGCCCCCCTTGCTGATGTTTTTAATCGTGCCCTCGTACAGGCGTTGTTTGGCCATGAAATGCGTACCTTCGATGATGACCACCCGTTCGTGCAGCCGGCATTCTTTGCTTCGATCTTTCTGACCCCCGGATTGCTCTTTGTGGGCGTGATCGCGCATCGTTCTCTCCATTCCGGCATGGCCATCAGCAAAAGTTGCGCCGCGAGATGATGGATCAGGGATTACCGTGTCGCCGGACCATCGGAGCCGGATGGAACCGATTCCATTCGTCGTCGGCCACTGCGTTTAGCGGCACTTGGGAGGCCATTGCGCCATATCTTGTTTCACTCTGGCAGGGAAAATACCGTTTGTAAATGAAATTAAAATTTTATATCGATTGTCCATGGTAACCAGACTCCTGATCATCGCCGTTCTTCTCATCATCCCCGGAGCGTCCCCGGCCGGCCAGACGCCATCGCTCAGCGAAGAAGAAATCGATCAACGACTGGCGTTTATCGAACAACGTCTGAACGCGGGGCAACCCGGCGCCCAACGCTGGCAATATGGCTGGACCGGTTTGTTTGCCGCCAATGCCGCCATACAGGGCTATATGGCCATCAAATCCAACAACGGCGACAACCAGGTCAGCTACACCGTGGACGCCCTTAAGGCGGCCGGCGCCCTGGCCTTTCTGCTCCTGCGCCCTCTGCCGGCCGTCGATGGCGCCGAACCGCTGGAGGTCATGCCGGCCGAAACCCTGGAGCAGAAAAACACCCGCTTGCAGGCCGCCGAAAATCTGCTGCAGGCCAATGCCGAACGCGCCCGGGAACGCATGTCATGGTCGCGTCACCTGCTGGCCATCGGCGTCCATCTGGTCGGCAGCACCGCCATCCTGGCGCTGGGTGATGTCCAGGATGCGGTTAAATCGAACATCACCGGTATTGCCATCAGCCAGGCCCATATCTGGAGCGAACCCTGGCGGGCCATTGACGATCTGAAAGCCTACGAAGAGCAGTTTCCGACAACCCCAACGGCCGCGCCACGCGCCTGGGAGTTATCCTCCATTCCCAGTGGTCTGGGCATCACGATTCATTTTTAATCTGTATAACCGCTGCCGATGGCGGAAAGCGGCAGATCCAGCCCCAGTTCGGGCACTCGTTTGGCGACCCAGGCCGTGAACGTGTTGCTGTTGGGTCCCGGGAAGGCCTTGTAGGTCGATTTCCAGGGGTATTCCAGCGCCGCCGCATGGACCGCCGCAATCAGTTCGTCGACCCCCTCCCCCCGGTGCTCCTTCAGTAGCCGGGGCTTCTCGCCGTACCAGTAGCGATCCGGAATATCGGCGGCGATGCGCATTACCGGTTGTCCCCTGTAGCCACGCCACCCCACGACATCGTAAACCGTGAATGCGTCTTCGCCGGTTCGTTTGGCTGCGATCCAGGTATGAATGGCGAACCAGCCGCGCCAGCCCCAAACATCGGCACCGTAGACTTGCAAAACCGCTTCATGGGTGGTGGCCGGATCGGGAGCGATTCCCGCCGAATCGCGGCTGGCGGTGCGCCAGTCCTTGCCTGAAGAACAACCCGAAATGATCAACGCGATCAGCATATAAGCCGTCAGCCGTTCCTTGTATTTTAGCATTGCTATCTTCATCTGCTTCACCACGTAAATCGAATTCACCGTGTGCCGTTGAAATCCGCAATCAGGATTTTTATTGCCTGGCGTGACCGAATCACATCGTTCTATTCCTGGCCGATATGCTTCCGGCCCTATTGCCAAAACGCTTAGATGGTAATCACCAAAGTTGGAAAAACCAGCCTCGGCCGATTGAAATCGAAAGGCCTGCCGTGCAGGCAGGCCCACGCGTTTCCTCAATTGCATACCGAGAACGACCACATCCCCTCGACCCTGTAGCGGCGTCGGCTACCTCCCGAGCGCTT
Organism: Desulfobacterales bacterium; assembly: GCA_050114115.1. GTDB lineage: Bacteria > Desulfobacterota > Desulfobacteria > Desulfobacterales > UBA5852 > JABZFP01. The sequence goes on from JASFTA010000185.1 coordinate 3,389, forward strand.
CGGCACACTGAACGCACAGTTCAGCCTCGGGCAGAATCATCAACCGGGCCAGGGGGATGCGTTCTTCGCACTCACGACAGCGCCCGAAATCGGGATGGTCGATCTTGGTCAGGGCACGTTCCAGTTGGTCCAGGGACAATAGGGCTTTGTTCAAGGCGGCCTCGTTGATGCCCTTGCTGTTGATGGCCTCCATGCGGGTAAGCCGGCCGATGGCATTGTCCGGGGCCACGGGCTTGGCAAGCCGCCTGTAGGCCGCAATATCTTTTTTGACCGCCTGTAGTTTTTCCTCGATCATCTCGCGAAGTTCGGCCTTGTGCTTGGTTTCCATCGTAATCCTCGGTGTTAGGTTTTGTGGTCGGCGAACAGGCATTGGCGGGCAGGTCCACCGTTGGATTGGGCAGCGGTTTATGCCGCCAGCGGGCAAAAGGCGGCAGTTGGCCTTTGTCACTGAGCATGGGGTCGATCAGGATATGATGGTCCCCGGACTCGATCACCAGGGTCGCATTGCGCAAATGGTGGATTTTCACAAGCGGCCACGCCATGCCGGCCACGATCTTCGTTCGATCATTAGGGCTCCCTCGGTGTTTGGCAAGTCGTCGAAGAATGCCACCTCGCCCGTCTCCACATGGTGTTCGGCGCCAGGATGGCCAGCGCATGGCCTTGAATCAAACCCTGAGGGATGGTGATGCGCGGTGACGTTGTCTGACCGCGGTGCTTATGGGGTGCTTTCTGCAACCAGTTGCTTGCAATGGGCGGCCGGCCTGCCGCGCGATGTGCGCAGAGCCCTTCACCCAGAGGATCACGGCTCCCAAGGGGGGCCTTGATTGCATGGCGCTTGAACCGCAAACAATAGCGCTCACTTGCCCATCGCGGGAAGTGAGCGCCTCCTAAACAGTAGCGATTAGGCTTTCCGCTTTTTCAAGGCGATGATCATGCTCAGGCGGAGTCGTTCCAGCACGGCTTGCAGGCGGCCGACCTCGTCTTTGCGCGTTACCGGGATGGGTCGCTCCAGGTTTTTGGCGTCGGCCAGGTCCTGCGCCACCGCGGTCAATTTCTTCAACGGCGCCAGCGCAAAATTGACGGCAATATGGGTAACCACCACCGAAATGACCAGGACGACCCCCATCACGATCATCAGGCTGTGCATCAGGCTGTTCTTCTCACGCTCGATCACGTCCAGGGAGAGACCGACGCGGAACCCGCCCCAGTGCTTGCCCTTGATAAAAATCGGCGAGGACACGTCCCACATCACCTTGCCGGTATCCCGGTGATAGATCTGCAGAAAACCCGGATCCTTGTTCTGGGCGGCTTTCAGGCCCACCGGGTCGTTGAACACTCTTTTAGTGCGGTTGCCCACCCGGTCTTTGTCCACATCTCCGGTGATGGGCTGCTGGTAGCGCGTATTGTGG
>JASFTA010000186.1:0-4785 GCA_050114115.1 Desulfobacterales bacterium
GTTGGAGGGCTACCGCACCGGCGGTACGGTCCACATCATCATCAACAACCAGATCGGTTACACCACTCTGCCCAAAGACGCCCGCTCGACCCGCTACTCGACCGACGTGGCCAAGATGCTGATGGTGCCCATCTTCCACGTCCACGGTGAAAATCCGGAGGCCCTGGTTCAGGCCGGACGCCTGGCTTTGGATTACCGCAATCGCTTTGCCAAGGACGTGGTCATCGACCTGGTGTGCTACCGGCGCTACGGTCACAACGAGGGCGATGAACCTTACTTCACCCAGCCCCAGATGTATGCCCGGATTCGCGAACGCCCCCCGCTCAACAAGGTCTATGCCGAAGATTTGATGGAACGGGGCGTCCTGACGGCGCCCGACGTGGAAAGCCAGGAGAAGGCCATCACGGCTGAGCTGAACGAAGCCTACGATCGTATTCACCAAAGCGAATGCCTTTTCCCCGAAATCCGTTTTTTTGAAAACTGGGAGGGCTATCACGGCCGCTTCGACCACGAGACCGTCTCCACCGGGGTTGAAGCGGATAAGCTTGTCGAACTGTCCCGGCGCCTGACGACGCCGCCGGACGATTTTGCCCTCAACCCCAAACTCAAGCGCCAGATGAAGGCCCGGTACACGGCCGTAGAAAAAAACCGCGCTATCGACTGGGCCAATGCCGAGTCCCTGGCTTTTGCCAGCCTGCTGACCGAGGGCCACCCGGTGCGTTTGAGCGGCCAGGATTGCGCCCGGGGCACCTTCAGCCAGCGTCACAGCGTCTGGATGGATATCGAAAACGGCGCCGACTACACCCCGCTCAACAATATAGCGGCGGACCAGTCGCGTTACGAGGTCTTGAACAGCCTGCTGGCCGAGTACAGCGTCATGGGTTTCGAATACGGCTATTCACTGACCCGCCCGGAAGCCCTGACCATCTGGGAGGCCCAGTTCGGTGATTTCGCCAACAGCGCCCAAACCGTCATCGATCTGTTTGTCGCCGGCGGCGAGTCCAAATGGCAGCGGTTGAGCGGCCTGACCCTGCTGCTGCCCCACGGTTACGAAGGTCTGGGTCCGGAACACTCCAGCGCCCGGCTGGAACGCTTCCTCCAACTCTGCGCCGTTGATAACATGCAGGTCTGCTACCCCTCCACACCGGCCCAGTATTTTCACCTCCTGCGCCGGCAGGTGGTGCCAGCCTGCCGCAAGCCCCTGGTGGTGATGACCCCCAAGAGCCTGCTGCGCAATCCCCAGGCGGTGTCCACCCGGGACGATCTGGTCACAGGCGGTTTCGTGCCCCTGATCGACGATGCCAACGCCGATCGTAAATCCCGCCGGGTGCTTTTCTGCAGTGGCAAGATTTACTACGAGATCCTCCAACGCAGCCAGTCGGTGGGCAAACAGGATACCGCCCTCGTGCGGCTGGAGCAATTCTACCCCTTCCCGGAAGCCGCCGTGCGCCAGGTGATCAAACGTTATGACAAGGCCCGTGAATGGGTTTGGGTCCAGGAGGAACCGGAGAACATGGGCGGGTGGCAATTTGTGCGGCCGCGCCTGGAGGCGCTGCTCAAACGGAAACTCACCTACATCGGCCGCGCGGCGGCGGCCAGCCCGGCCACCGGCTTTCCCAAAATCTACCGGCGTCAACAGGACGCCGTCATCGATCAAGCGGTGGGAACCGAAGAAGCCGATCTCACCGCCAGTTCGGCGGCGAATTAGAGGAGAACGCGATGCGCATCGACATTAAAGTGCCCAGCGTGGGCGAATCCGTAACCGAAGCCCTGTTGGCGGAATGGTACCAGCCCGACGGCGCCCTGATCCAGAAGGGCGAACTGGTCTTTGTGATCGAAACCGACAAGGTGACCCTGGAAGTCGAGGCCGAAGCGGCCGGGCGTCTGGAGATCCTGGTGGCCGAGGGCGAAACCGTGGCCATCGGGACGGTGGTGGGCCGGATCGACACGGACGCCGCCGAAGCGTTGGAGGCGCCTGCTGAAGCGGCCGAGGCCCCGGCGGCCACGACGCCGCAACCCGCCCCCACCCCGGAACCGGCACCCAGCACGCCGCCGGCGCCCGCGGCACCGTCGGAGGCCCCCCCGCTGTCCCCGGCGGTTCGACGGCTGGTGGCCGCCAAGCGGATCGACCCGGCGCAGATCCAGGGAACAGGGCCTGACGGCCGCATCACCAAAGGGGATGTCATCCTTTTCCTGGAATCCCAAACGCCCGCGACCATGCCTTCCGCGGCGATGCCGCCGGCCGAGGCCACCGCCGCGCCTACCGACGGTGAACGGCGCGTTCCCATGACCCCGATCCGCAAACGCATCGCCGAACATCTTCTGGCGGCCAAACAGAACACCGCCATGCTAACGACCTTCAACGAGATCGACATGGGCCGGGCCATGGACGTGCGCCGGACCTACAAAGAGGCCTTCCAGAAGAAACACGGCATCTCTCTGGGGTTCATGTCATTTTTCGTGCGGGCCTGCGTGGAAGCGTTAGGGGAAGTCCCTGAGATCAACGCCTTTATCGACGACACCGACATCGTCTACCATGACCACTGCCACATCGGCATCGCCGTGGGCGGGAAAAAGGGCCTGGTGGTACCGGTGCTGCGGCACGCCGAACAGATGAGCTTCGCCGCCATCGAGCAGGGCATCGCCGACTATGTCACCAAGATCCGCGAAAACCGGCTCGAGCTGGCCGACCTGGAGGGCGGCACCTTCACCATCAGTAACGGCGGGGTTTTCGGCTCGCTGCTGAGCACCCCGATTCTCAACATGCCCCAGAGCGGTATCTTGGGTATGCACAAGATCGAGAAACGGCCGGTGGTGGTCGATGACGAAATCGTCGTCCGGCCCATGATGTACGTGGCCCTCTCCTACGATCATCGAATTGTAGACGGTAAGGGGGCGGTGACGTTCCTGCGGCGTGTGAAGGAATTTATCGAAACCCCCGAACGCATCCTTCTGGAGGTGTAATCATGACGGCCAGCGAAACGTTCGATCTGATCATCATCGGCAGCGGCCCCGGCGGTTACGTGGCGGCGGTCAAAGCCTCCCAATTGGGCATGAAGACCGCCTGCGTGGAAAAGGCCGAGCGCCTGGGCGGCGTTTGCTTGAATGTGGGCTGCATTCCCAGCAAAGCCCTGCTCGATTCCTCGGAATTCTACCACCTGGCCAAGCATCGTTTTGCCGAACACGGCATCAAAACAGGCCGGGTAACACTCGATCTGGCGACCATGATGGCCCGTAAACAGAAGGTCGTGGAGGACCTCACCGCCAACGTGCGCCAGTTGCTGGAAGGCAACGGCGTGACCATCCTCCCGGGGCAGGCCCGCCTGCAAAGCCCCACCGCCGTGGAGGTCCTGCGGGGCAAGCGAAAGCAAACCTACGAGGCCCGTCAAATCTTGCTGGCCACCGGCAGCACGCCGGTACCCGTCCCGGGCCTGGACTTCGACGGCGAGCGCATCGTCAGCTCCACCGGGGCGCTTGATTTCGATGCCGTGCCCAAACAATTGGGAATCGTCGGCGGGGGCTATATCGGACTTGAGCTGGGATCGGTCTGGATGCGGCTGGGCGCCAAGGTGACCGTGATCGAGATGCTGCCGCGCGTGGCCGGCCTGCTGGACGGCCAGGTGGGTCGGACCCTGGACCGCATCCTGCGCAAACAGGGTATGGACATTCGCGTTAAAACCAAGGTTCTCGATGCCAAAACGACCGCCAAGAAAGTCAAGGTGACCGTCGAACAGCAGGGTCAGCGCGAAACCCTGGATTTCGACCGCCTGCTGGTCTGCGTGGGCCGGCGCCCGCTGACGGACGGCCTGAACCTCGATAAAATCGGCGTCGCCACTGACGAGCGCACCGGCCTGGTCAAAATCGACGCGGGGTTCCGCACCAGCGTTCCCACGATCTACGCCATCGGCGACCTCGTCCCAGGTCCCATGCTGGCCCACAAGGCCTCGGCCGAGGGGATTGCCGCCGTCGAAGCCATGGCCGGTGAACCCGCGGAGGTCAACTATGACGCGATTCCGGCCATCATCTATACGGCCCCGGAAGTGGCCAGTGTCGGTTTGACCGAAGAAGAACTCAAGGCCCGCAGTATTCCCTACTGCACCGGCAGCTATCCCTTCAGCGGCGCCGGCCGTGCGCGCTGCATGGGCGAAACCGACGGCTTCGTCAAACTGCTCGCCCACCAGCGCACCGACCGCATCCTGGGGGTGCACATCATCGGAGCCCGGGCCGCCGACATGATCGCCGAGTGCGTGCTGGCCGTGGAGTTCGGGGCCAGCGCCGAGGACCTGGCCCGCACGATCCACGGACATCCGACATTTTCCGAGGCCCTCATGGAGGCCGCCATGGGCGCTCGCCAGTGCTCGATCTACGCCTCCTAATCGGCCAAGCCATGACTCGCCGCATAACCTGCGGCCCAGCATTGACGGTCGGCCTCTCTCACGAGCGCCGACCGAAGTGCTTACCCACCATCGCAGCCAACCCTTGACGGTCTTCCAAAAGGGCCCAATATTCCTTCAAAATCCCAGTATCCGATTGTCTTCATCAAAAGCCGCTTTGAGCAATCGCCGGCGAAATGGCAAAGCATGCTGCGGGCCGCTCAACTGAATGCGATCACAGACTAATATTTTGAGGCGTCATCAGGCGCCGATCGACTTCGTGGTGAACCCCGGGCATTGGTCGATCTTGACACCCGGGCATATATCGTCGGAAGCCCTCATACGAGATTCAAGGCGCGAGGAGGCTTACCATGCCACGCAAGCGCATTGATCTTAACGATCATATCGAATA
>JASFTA010000187.1:0-4782 GCA_050114115.1 Desulfobacterales bacterium
ATCGTTCAGACCAAAGCCGGCCTGACGGGCGATGTTGATCAGGTCGTGCTCGGAGCGATAATTGAGGTGCCAGTCCCCGATCAGTTCCATGTAATCCCGCGAGGGATTGTCCGGGTGAAAATTGCCAACAATCAGTTCCGCGTCGTCCCGCAGCTGGCGATACAGGTTCTTGACCAGGAAGATAAACTGCCGGTCGGTGAAATAATCGAGCAGTCCGGCCGACCAGACCAGATCGAAACGCTCCGCCGACCGGAAGCGCAGGGCATTTTTATGGTAAAACGTCATCTGGTGCCGCTGATGCCGGCAGGTTTCCCGGGCATAGGCAATCGCATGGGGGTCCGCATCGACGCAGTGAAAATGAATCCGGGAATCGCCGGACTGGTCCAGGTATTCCTTGACGTCGCGGCAGGGTCCGCTGGCGACATTCAAAACCTGCAGTTCCCGGTCCTCGAAACGCCGGCGCAGCCGCGTGAGCATGTCGATAAAATACTGCTTGCGGTTGCGCACGGCCATGGGTGCTTTCTGGGCGTGAAAAAACAGATCCCAGTTCTTGAGGTCGGCCCGGTCGGATACCTGCTGCTGATAAATCTTATCGATCATCTGAAAATCGCCGGAATAGCCGTAGGGTTTGAGAAAACCATAGCCCTGGATGGTTTCCGGTGACATGGCCTCGCCAAGGGCATCCCGGATCATCTGGGCGTGTTCGGCCGGGCTTTTGGAATTTTTGATGAACCCGGCCACGGAACGAAACGCATTGTCGAGCGCATTGAAATCGCCAGATACCGGTCCGCCTTGATCCACGAGTTCCTTCACAAACGATACATAGCTTTCCATAGTCTGCGTGCTCCTCTTGGGGGTTAATGCGCTTAAACGCTGCGCGTGCCCGTATCGAAAAGGTCTTTGGCGGCCCCGGCCGTGCTCCCGAAATGCGTGACCTAAGCCTGGCAACCCGTCGCTGAGGCGACCAAGGTGCCGTCGGGTTCAAACACCTGCGGTTCGTTGAACACCGTCCGCTGTCGGTACTGCTGTAAAATCCTGCCGCAAGGCGTGACCTGAACCGTAATCGACCCTTTCGAAATGGACACGAACGCAATTGCTAACGCCAAAACGGCGGTGCTCTCGGAAGTGAGGCGGGGCGCCGACCGACACCAGGGCGCCTTGCGCACAACCGCTAGGTAGATGCAAGCCGTCAAATGCCCGCCCGCCTGGAGGGAGAAGATAACGACCGGCGAACAATTCGATCGGGGTGTTTCCTGGCCGTTGACCGCCTTGCGGGCGATATAAAATCACTTTAGCATTCGATCCGGTAATCGGCAATTCCCCAATACACATCCGGCCCGGCAATGGTTTACCGTTCGTCTCGTCCCGCCCCTAAGCGGGTCTTTTTTACGGCGTCAATAGCTAGGTTTTCATTTGCACAGTAAATTCGAGTCAATCCAGACTTGCCAGCGCAAGGTTTGTTATTACGTTTGACCAAGGTTTTTTTAGTGACCGCGGCGGATAAACGCGAGCGAACACTCCGTCTGCTCGTTGGCGAAAGCGATAATTTTGAACGCCTGGCCGGTGATCATCTTCATCACGTTCCCCTCATCCTATACAGGCGCCTTCATCGGGCTGTTCCTCATGCGGGCGGCGTTTGACTTCTTTGCGATTTTGGGACTGCTGAGCCTGGCCGGGGTGATCATCAACAACGGCATCGTCATTTATCTCCTCATGGCGCTGATGTGGCGTTATGCGTATGCCCTCGTGGCGTTTTATCAGCCGGTTTCGTTCATCTATCAGGAAGGTCTGGCCAGCGACTCGCGGCAGTTCTTTCTCTACTACAGCTTCGTCACCCTCACGACCCTGGGGTGCGGCGATATTACGCCATTGACCGAGAAGGCCAAGTCCCTGACGATCCTGGAGGCCTTCATCGGCCAGGTCGACCTCGTGGTGGTCCTGGCCTGGCTGGTGGGCATGCACGTATCGCGCAAATCGAAGTAAAAGGCATCTCAATAATGTCTTTTGGTCCCATCTCGGTGTTGGGCGTTCGTATGGAATCCTCGAAATACCTGTGTATTCCTCCGGTTCATTGCTCACGGCCGCCTTGACCTGGAACCAAAATCTTATTTTTGAGATGCCTTCGATAAGCGGTATAAAACCGCATCTAACGACCGATTGCAGTGTTCCCAGGTTTGCTTGCTGAGTTCAGCGCTGTTCTTGATCAATAGAGGTGCCTTGCGGTCTTCTTCAAAATGCTCACATATCTCTGTATATGCTGCGCGCTTAATCAGACCGCGCCTTGCCCTCGACCGCGATCTGGGGTTTAAAAATTGCCTCGAAGGGCATAAAATTGAAACCCCAAGAACGGAGCATAGCCCCATGAAAATCAAAATAGAAAAACCGAGCACGTCCATGCTGGCGGCGCGCAAGGTGACCGCCTGGCCGATCTGGGAGAAAGAGATCTCCCGCTTCGACTGGCACTATGATGCCATCGAGGAGTGCTACCTGCTGGAAGGCGAGGTCGTGGTGGAGACCCCGGATGGCGCGCAGGTGGCTTTCGGCGCCGGTGATTTCGTGACCTTCCCCAAGAATCTCTCCTGCGTTGGGATGTTAAAAAACCCGTCCGCAAGCACTACCGGTTCAAGCCGTCCTAAGCGGTTTCCGGCAGCTCAAGGACCGCGTGGTCGGCGATGACGAAAACACGGTCATCGGGTAGCGGGCGGATCGCGTGGTTGCCGGTAAAGCCGCCGAAAGCCGGCAGGAGGGCGCCTTGCGGGCCGAAGCAGAAGCAGGGCAGGGTTGCCTTGAGAGCGCCCCGGCCGGTCATGACCACGGCCGGATGCAAGTGGCCGGCGATGCTGTAGCGCGCATCCGAGCGCTGCGGCTGGTGGTTGAAAACAAAGGGGCCCTCGACCATCTGCGTTGTGATGCGGTCGAACCGGAATGCGACGGAGGGGGGGCCGTTGTGCCGGTCATGGTTGCCGCTGACCAGAAAAAATTCGATATCCCGATAGCGCTGGCGCCAGGGCGTGATCTGGCGGTGGAAGGCAACGGTGTCCTCAAGCGGACCGTGGGTCAGATCGCCCAGGAAAAGAAGTCTGCGGGGCCGCAGGACGTCCATCAGCCGCGACAGACGCGCAAGATCATCCGCGGTGGTGCCGCGGGGCACTGGAACCCCGCGCTCCCGGAAGAGCTGGGCTTTACCGAAATGCGGGTCGGCCACGACCAACATCTTCCTCTCCTGCCAGAACAGGGCCCTTTCGGGAAGCAGTAGCAGTCGCTGGCCGCAGCAGACCTGTTCGAGCGCTGTGCCCATGGTCAGGGCCGGGCTGGCGGACGGGGGCGTCCTGCGATCACCCATCGGCTTTTTTCTCCAATTGCAGCTGCATGCGGCGCACGCGGGCGGCCAGCTTCTCGGAGCTCACCCGGCTGCGCAGTCGATCGACCATGATCGGGAAGGCCAGGGGGGTGGGATGCGGTATTTCAACCAGACGGATAGTGGATCGCGCCATGCGCTCCAGGCTTTGGTGGAGCCGCCGGTATTCAAGCTGCCGCTCCAAGACCTCGCGGGTGGACTGGGCCAAAAGCAGGTTGTCCGGTGCGTAGCGCTGAAACACTTTGTAGAGCAGGCCGCTGGAGGCCTGGAGTTGGTGGCTGCCTTTGGGGCGGCCGGGGTAGCCCGGAAAGATCAGCCCCGCGACCCGGGCAATCTCGCGAAACTGCCGTTGGTCCATCTCGGCAGCGTTCACGCTGGCCAGGATGTCCGCGCTCAAGTGATCCGTGCTCAAAAGTCGGCCGTTTTCGAGGGCGGTCAGCGGAATTTCCTGGTCCGACAGCAGTTCCAGCCCGTAATCGTTGACCGCGATGGAGAGGGTTAGCGGCTGCGTCCGCGAAAGCCGGTAGGCCAGCAGGGCGCCCAGCCCCTCGTGAACCAGGCGGCCCTCGAAGGGAAACACAAACAGGTGGTGCCCCTCCCGGGAGACCAGGTTTTCGATCAGCAGATCGTCATGGCTGGGGATCAGTGACCAGCGGGCCTGCTGCGCCAGAATCGGCTGAACGGCCTGCATTTCGGGCACATCCAGGATGTCCCGGGACGCGCGGTCCAGCTCCGATCGCACGGCGGCGGCCAGTTCGGTGGATAGCGGCATGCGCCCACCCAGCCACTGCGGGACGGGGCCCTGTGGGGCGCGGCATTTGCGTACATAAAGGACCATGTCGCGCAGGCGGACAAATTCAAGCTGCCGCCCGGCGAAGACAAACACATCCCCCCGTTTGAGCCGGGCGACAAAGCGCTCTTCCACCGACCCCAGGCGGCGGCCGTTCAAAAATTTGATGACAATGGCGGCATCCGCGGTGATCGTACCGATATTCATCCGATGGCGGCCAGCAACCCGTTTGCTGGTCGCGGTGCAGTGCCCGTTGCGGTAAATAATCTTGTGAAATTCGGGATAGGCGGCCAATGCTTCGCCCCCGGTGGACACGAAATCCAATACCCAGTCGTATTGCGCCTGCGTCAGATCCTGAAAGGCGTGCGCGGTGCGCAATTCCCGGTACAGGCCTTCCGGGCGGAACCCGTCCCCCAGGGCCAGCGTGACCAGAAACTGAGCCAGAACGTCCAGCGGGCACACGACCGGATCACGCGGTTCGATGTCCCGCTGTTCGATGGCGCGGCGGGCGGCCGCCACTTCGATCAACTCCAGGGCATGGGTCGGCACACAGATGACGCGGCTGGGCTGCCCCGGGCGGTGACCACTCCTACCGGCCCGCTGCATCAGGCGACCGATTCCCTTGGGGCTGCCA
>JASFTA010000188.1:0-4778 GCA_050114115.1 Desulfobacterales bacterium
ATAAACGACCCGCACGTCGTCCGGATCGAGCAGCTTCGCCTGGGGATATTTCTTCTTGGCCGTGGCCAGATGGGCCTTGGCCTGTTTCATGATCTCATCCCGGTCGCCGAAGGCCATGGCGCCGGTCGGACAGGTCTTGACGCAGGCCGGTTGCAGGCCGTTTTGGACCCGGTCGAGGCACATGTCGCATTTGGCCAGGACCCCGTCGGCAGCGGCCCGGGGGATGTCGTAGGGACACGAGCCGATGATCTCGTCGCTGTCCAACTCCCGGGTCAGGGCCGTGTAAAGCACGGCCCCTGTGGCCGCATCGCTGAAGATGGCCTGGGGATCGTCGGCCACGTCGCGGCAGGGCGGCTCGACGCAGTGGCGGCACTGGTCCGGGAAGAAAAGCCAGCGCAGGCGCCCGTCGATTTCTTCTTCCTTCATGCGGACGAGTTTATAGGTATCAAAGGAGAGATCTTCCGGATTCTGATAGCTGCCGCGGTTCATCGTTTCTTCGGCCGGAAGATCATGCCATTGCTTGCAGGCGACCTGACAGCCCCGGCAAGCCGTACATAGTGTGGTGTCGATTAAAAATGATTTACTCATGAGCGCTCACCGCCTTTCCTAGATTTTGACCACGTTGACCATGAAGGCCTTGGTTTCGGGGATGCGCGTGTTGGGATCACCCGTGGAGGGCGTCAGCAGATTGGCGCTGTCCTCTTTACCGTTTTTGGGCATGGCCCAGCCGTAGTGCCACGGCAGTCCCACCTGATGAACGATGGTTTTGCCCAGTTTGAAGGGCTTGAAGCGCGGCGTTACGATGGCTGTCGCCTCCAGCTTGGCACGCGGGGAGGAGACCACGACGCGTTCGCCGTTCTGGATGCCCTTGAGTTTGGCCAGCTCGGTGCTCATTTCGACGAACATCTGGGGCTGCATCTCGAGCAGATAAGGCTGATGACGCGTCATGACCCCGGTCTGCCAGTGCTCCACCACCCGGTAGGTGGTGGCCACGTAGGGATAGCGCGGATCACAGGTGGCCCACTGGTCGGCTTGGCCGCCGAAGACCGGGGCGGTGGGGTTCATGCGCTGGGCATTGAGCAGGTTTTTTTCCACCGGGCATTCCAGGGGCTCGTAATGCTCCGGGAGAGGACCGTCGGCCCGTCCGGGCCCGAAAATCTGGCCATGGCCGTGTTTGCGCATGATAAAGGCGTGCTTGCTTTTAGGGTTGGGTTTGCCGTCGGCGCCCACCAGGGGCGGCCAGCCCCCATCGGGTACATCGCCGATCCATTTTTCGCCGGTCCACTCGATGACCGGCTGGTCTTTGTCCCAGGGCTTGCCCATGGGATCCACTGAGGCGCGATTGTAGATGATGCGCCGGTTGACCGGCCAGCACCAGGAAAATTCCGGATAGAGGCCGATGTTGTTGGGGGCGTCCTTTTGACCGCGACGCGCGGCCATGTTGCCTTTCTCGGTGTAGCTGTTGCAGTAGAGCCAGTTGCCCGACGACGTCGAGCCGTCGGCCTGCAGAAAAGCGAAACTGGGCACCAGGGTGCCGGCTTGGTAGCTTTTGCCCTTGATGGTGACGTCCTTGACGAAATAGCCGTTGATCTCCTTGGCCACCTTGTGGGGATCGTAGACCCCTTTGGTGCGATAATCCCATTTGAGGTTGGTGATCGGCTCGGGGAAGGCGCCGCCTTCGACGTAGAGTTCCTTCAGCTTTTCGCCCAGCTCGAGGATGATGTCGCCGTCCGGAAGGCTGTTGCCCAGGGGTTTGGGGCCCTGGTAGCGCCATTGCATCCAGCGGCCGCTGTTGGTGATGCTGCCTTCCTTCTCGACGAAGACCGATGCCGGCAGGAAGAAGACTTCCGTCTTGACCTTGGCGGGGTCCACGCCCGGCCCTTTCCAAAAAGAGGCCGTTTCGTCATCGAAAAGGTTGGTGTTGACCAGCCAGTCGAGTTTGCCCAGCGCCGCCCGTACCTTGGCGGCATTGGCGCCGCTGCAGGCCGGGTTCTGCCCCCAGGCGAAAAAGCCCTTGATCTTCTCGTCGTACATGGCGTCGAAAATGTCGAGCCAGGAATAGGCCGTGCCGTCGTCCACCTTGGGCATCCACTGATAGCCGAATTCATTGTCGGCCGTGGCGGCTTGGCCGAACATGCTCTTCAGCAGGCTCACCGAGTATTTCGGATAGTTCTGCCACCAGTTGGCGCTCAGGGGGTCCTTGCTGCCGGGGGTCCATTTCGTATTGTAGGCCTCGAGAGTGGTATTGCTGGCCCGGGCGGTCTTGAGATAGCCCGGCCAGATGTGCCACAGCAGGCAGTGGTCGGTGGAGCCCTGGACATTGGACTCGCCGCGCAGGGCGTTCACCCCGCCGCCGGCCACCCCCATGTTGCCCAGCAGGAGTTGGATGATGGCCATGGTGCGGATGGTCTGGGTGCCCGTGGTGTGCTGGGTCCAGCCCATGGCATACATGATCGTACCGGCTTGGCCGACCTTGCCGGTGGCGGTATAGGTCTTGTAGACCAATTCCAGGTCCTTTACCGGGGTTCCCGTAATTTCAGAGACGGTCTTGGTGTCGTAGCGCTCGAAATGCTTTTTGAGGAGTTGAAAGACACTGCGTGGATTTTTCAGGCTGCGGTCCATCTGGGGCACCCCGTCCGCATCGAGGTCGAAGGCCCAGGCGCGTTTGTCGTATTTGCGCTTGTCATAATCGTAGCCGGAAAAGACGCCGTTTTCGAACTGGAACTTTTTGTTCACGATAAACGGCGCATTGGTGTAATTGGCGACGTATTCCTCGTGATAGAGCTTGTTGTCGAGGATGTATTTGATCATGCCGCCTAGAAAAGCGATATCGGTTCCCGAGCGGAGGGCCGTGTAGATGTCCGCCTTGGAAGATGTGCGCGTATAGCGCGGATCCACGCTGATCAGCTTGGCGCCTTTGAGCTGGGCCTCGGTGACGTATTTGAAGGAAATGGGATGGTTTTCAGCGGCGTTGCTCCCCATGATGAGGATGCAGTCGCTGTTTTTGATATCGATCCAGTGATTGGTCATCGCACCGCGTCCGAACGACTCTGCCAGAGCCGCAACAGTTGCGCTGTGTCAGATACGGGCCTGGTGCTCGACGTAGACCACCCCCATGGATCTCAGCAAAGCCTGGTATAGCCAGCATTCCTCGTTGTCCATGGCCGCGCTGCCCACCGAAGCGATGGCGGTCGTGCGATTGACCACCTGGCCCTTGGCGTTTTTGGGCTCGAATGACGCGTCCCGGGTTTCTTTGACGCGCTTGGCGATTTCGGTCAGGGCCCAGTCCCATGACACTTTCTGCCAGGTATTGGAATTGGGCGCTCGATACATCGGTTCGGTGATGCGTGCTTCGTTCTCCGTCAATTGGGCCAGAGCGGCGCCCTTGGAGCACAGGGTCCCCCGGTTGATGACATGCTCCGGATCCCCCTCGACGTTAATGACCCGGCCGTCGCCCTTGCGGCTGGTATGGACGATCAGCCCGCATCCCACGGCACAGTAGGGGCAAATGGACGTGGTTTCCTTGGCGTACTGGGTTTTGAGCAATTGGGCATGGACTTTGACCGGTTTGAGGTCGAAACCAAGCCCGCTGACCGCCACCCCGGCGGCCGCTGCTCCCGAAATCTGCATGAATTGCCTTCGGTCGACTTTCATGGATGAACCTCCTGCTTTCGGTTGGTGATGCCAGGACTGCGGTCGCCTTAACGCCACCCGCCTGGGCCGTTAATGGGGGGATCGGTTTCCTGCCGCCTTCACGAGGGTGCCGCCAATCGAACGTCAGCGGCCGGAAGCCATCGGCGGCATGCAATTTCCACAGATGCATGCGTTCAGGACCTTTAATATATCGGGGGTTACATCGGGGTTACAGGAGAGGTTACAGATCGCCGCTGTGGTGAGAACATCACCGATCCTAAAGATTGCGGATCGATTGGTAAAGCTGGACCGTGGCCGTTTCCGGTGCGGCGCCGATTTCCGTTTCAATAAAAGTTCGAAATTCGCGATATTGGCGCAACGCCTCCTGGGCGCGGCCCGCTTGGGCAAGCAGACGCATGAGGCGCCGCTGGGCTTTCTCCTGGGTGGAATCGGTGCGAATGATACGGCGGTAGCAGCGGCGGGCCGCGCCAAATTCATTTTCGTCGCGCAGGCGCTCTCCCAGGCGATACAGCAACTGGATGAATTCCTCCCGCAGGGTTGTGCGTTTCATTTCCGCCCATGGTAAATAGGGTTCTTCCGGCAGAAAATCACCCTGGTACAACGCAAGCGCCTTGCGGCATATTTCCATTAGCGCGGGCGCGCCAAGACCCGGGTCCGGTCGCCGGACCTGTCGGCACAAACGGTGGAAGGCCACCGTATCCACCTCGCACAGATGTTGATCGAGGGACACCAGATTGTCTTTCAGATGAATGTAGGCCGATCCCAGCGCGGGATTCAGGTTGGGCTCCAGCAGCTTGCGCAATCGATGCAGGGTCACCTTGAAGTTTTGGAGGGATTTATCCGGGTGCCGGTCGGGCCATAGCGCTTCGATCAGGATGTCCTTGGGAATATGGCGTCCGCCGTGCACCAGGATCGCCTTGAAAAGCAGGGCCGGACGGCTTCCCCGCCACTCACGGGCGCGGATCGGATGGCTGCCTTGCCGCAGGACCTGCAAACCACCCAAGGTGCGAATTTCGATAACCGGAATGCGGGCCCGGTAGATGGCCTTGCGGGTGTCGCCGGTATCGATGGAGCGCGCCAAGGCACCGGCGTTCGGCGACGCATCCAATATCTGCGGGTCGGTG
>JASFTA010000189.1:0-4771 GCA_050114115.1 Desulfobacterales bacterium
TGGGCCGGCAAGTCGTGGATCTGACCGCCAAGGCCCACCACGAATTTCTGTCAAGCCTTGACGGCGCTGCAGATCGCCAACTCACCGGCCTTTTGGAAAAGATTTCGAAACCGTTTAAAGATTCTGAACCCGACAGAAACCAGGAGCGCCCAGCGTGAAGAATATTCTGGCCATCACCTCCGGTCCCCACGAGCTTGCTCTAACGCGCGAAGACGCCCTGGCCCACCGGCCGTGGCTGATGGACATGCAATCACGTTTTCAGGCCCGGAAAAAACGCCTCCAGGCAATCGTCCGGGACTACCGTGGGGAGGATGACTGGATTCGTCCACCGGCCCCACCGAATGCACCTTAGCCCGGCTGGGCCGGCTTCAGACTATAGAGGAGAAAACCATGCGCTATCTATTTTCGATCTGGCTCATCGTGGTGTCGATGTTTCTCACCCCCCCTGCCCTTCCGGCCGCCGAGCCGAATGCCATCGCCACCCTTGAAGTCACCGGCCACGGCGCCGTCGCCGAGCGGCCCGACGAGGCGGTTTTGACGTTTACGGTTGAAACCAGTGCGACGAATGCCGATGAAGCCATTCGTCAGAATGCCGCCCAGGCCGAAAAACTGATCGCCAAGCTAAAACAGAAAATGGCTTCCCAGGATCGCCTCACGACAAACCGCTTTCAACTCCATCCGGTCTACGATAAAAATCAACGCATCAGCCCTTCCAGCTTTCGGGTCAGCAACACCGTCAAGCTCGAAACCGTCCAGGTCGACAATCTCGGCCTGCTGATCGACACGGCGGCGGACGCGGGCAGCAATCGAATCGGACAGCTGCGTTTTCGCCATTCGCGTTCGGAAGCATTAGGCCGGCAGGCCGCAGTCCTGGCCGTCCAGCAAGCCCGTCGCGTCGCCGAAGACCTGGCGCAGGCCGCCGGTGTCACCATCACGCGCGTGCAGCGGATAAGCTATGGTTCGCATCCCCGCCCCGGCCCCATGCGCGCCGAGATGGCCATGGCCCGCAGTGCCACGCCCATCGAGGTGGGGGCCCTAAGTATCGAGCGGCAGGTATTGGTTGTCTTCGCGATCGAATAGCGGTCGATACGGGCATCCATGGGCATTTTATTTGCGGCCACGCACGGCCAGCAGAATTCCCGCCACGATAAGCACCATCCCGGCCCCGTGAAACCACTGCAGCTGTTCACCCAGGAAGAACATCGCCATGGCGCCGCCGAACAACGGCATGAGATAGAGAAAGAGACCGGCCCGGTTGGCACCGATCAGTTCCACCCCGCGGTTGAAGCACAGAAAAGAAATGATCGAGGGAAAGATGGCGACGTAAAGGACCGCTGCGCCGGTAAGGCCATCCCAGCGCACCGCCCGCCGCGCGAATGTTTCCCAGAGGTAGAACGGCAGCAGCATCAAAGCGCCGAGTGCGAAGGTGATCCACACGAAGCTCAAGGGGTGCATCGGCGGCCGCTTGCGCAGCATCACGGAATAGCCGGCATAGGCCATAACGGCCATGAAAATGAGAATATCGCCCGGATTGAAGGACAACGCGCGCAGGGTCTGAAAATCACCTTTGATGATGATGACCACGGCACCGCTCAGGGCGAAGGCAATGCCGGCGCCCTGCAGCACGACGACCCGGTCGCGAAAGAGGACAAACGACATGGCCACGATCATGACCGGCATCATGGTCTGCATCAGAAAGGCGTTCAGGGCGATGGTATGCTGGAGCCCGGCGTAGACCAGCGTGTTGAAGATGGTCACCCCCAGGGCGGCAAGCAAGAGGATGATCGGGCGGTGCTGCTGAATGGTGCCCCAATCCCGCCGGAGCCATGGCAGGGCCGGCCCCAGCAGCAGCAGCGCAGCCACGGTCCAGCGCCAGAAAGCCAGCCCGATGGGCGGCACATCGGCGCGCACCGCGCGCCCCAGGATGAAATTGCCGGACCAGAAGAGAACCGCCAGGGTCAGCAGGAGGTGGGGTGAATGGTTGAGGCGCGAGAGGAAAACACGATTCATTGCGGATGTCTATCACCATCCCCCACTCAAGTAAACCGCCGGTCGTCGTGTAGGCGGTAAACCCGGTGATAGATCCTTGGTATGGCTGCCTGCACGCCCCTGCAGCGCTAGACCCCGGTGGCGACCAAGGCTAGAAGCGCAGCCTCTTTTAACGGGCCCTGGCAAACACACTGCCACTGGAGAACACAATGGGGCGTCCATCAAACAGGAAAGGCCGCGTGCACCGCACGCGGCCTTTCTCCCCCATAGGTTCTTCGACCTAACGAAAGATTAAAAGTGGAAGGATAAGATCACTCCGGCCTTGAACTGCGTTTCGTCGCCCCGGTCCACCACCGGGCTATCATCGTCGGCATCGCCCACCAACTGGGATACACCGACAAAGGTGGTTAGGCCAAAGTCGCTATGAAATTTCCAGAAGTGATTGGCGTTCAAGCCCACTTCATAGATGCCGGCATCGGCATCATAGTCGTCCAGGCCGGAGCGGCGCGAATCCTGGCCGTCGACGCCGAAGTAGTTGCTCATGAAGTTGCCGTTGCCGAAACCCGTGAAGCCTTCAAGGCCGAGCTTCATGGTTTGGCCGATGGGCGTGCCCCAGCCCAGGGCGATCCGGCTCAGAAGCCCGTCGTTGCCGCCAGCTACGTCGGCCATGCTTTCCACACGTGCGCTCCAATTGCCATAGTTGTCGGTGGGGTAGACGTAGCCCAGGAAGCCGCCGAGCATGAAAGAACCGTCGACTTCATCCAGGTCACTGACCCGTTTGTCATCGACATCGTCGTCGCGTTTTTTGATATACTCACCGACCACACCGGCCTTCCAATTGGGATGCGGAAGCAGGTTGCTCTGGATACGGCCGCCCACCCAGTGCACGTTCATGTGGTTGTCGAAGTCCATCTTGAACAAGGGCACGATGGCCCCTTCGTAGTTATCCGAACCAATGTAGTCCGGCACCACGGCGGCCCCGAGCCCGATGGTGTAGTCCGCCGCCTGAACGCCGGCCGCACCGGCGGTCAGCATCAGCAGACAGCCCAACATCAACAATGACATCCTTGATTTCATGCGACCCCTCCCTTAAATTTGATTTGTGCAAAGTGGTTATTGCTATCGTTCTTGCTTGATTTTTCGCGATGAAGTGTCGGCTGTGATCAGCATGGAGGATAGGATCTTCTACTGGCATTGCGCACGTTAATGAAGACCCGCTTGCCCCGGGTGATGATGGGGGTTCAATTAGCTAAAAATCGCTCTAATTGCAAGCGTTATTTATTAAGCGATGAACCGCATACGACTTCATTTCTCCAGCGCGGTGAACCCGGAGCGGGCCGTCTCGATTATCCGATCGTCCCCGACGGCCGATGTGAAATCATCGATCATCCGGGAAGTACCGGCCACCTGTACGATATAGAGTTCATGATTCTGACGATCGAGAATCTCAAAGCGGAAGCGCTGGCCGAGTTGTTCGAGCAGGGCCTCGTTGGCCTCGAACTTGACGATGGCCACCTCGCGCCAGAAACTTGTATCGACATGCAGCTCCCGGGCCGAAACCACCTCGGTCATCTTCTCGATCTGGCGCAGGACCTGCAGGACTTTATCGTCATCATCCTCGAAAAGGGTCAGGGTCATGCGGCTCATGCCGGCCTGGCGGGTTTTGCAGGCCGTGAGCGTTTCGACGTTGTACATCTTGCGCCGAATCAGCATGGCGATCTTGTTCAAAACGCCGGGGCGGTTGAGCGTGAATAACAGAATGGCGCGTCGTTTCATCGGTGCAGTCGTCATGTCTTTCTCCATCATGCTAGGCGCTCCCGATGCCGGTTGAGGAATGGCGATGTATCGCCACAAGGCGCACTGGAGCGCCTCAGTTCTTCGGGGGAGGTCTTAGGGTGTTCAGCGGCTTGGCGGAGGACTAACAATCATATCCGCGATGCCCCCGCCGGCCGGTACCATGGGCAGTACGATTTCGCTGGGATCACAGAGAAACTCCACCATATAGGCCCCCTGGTGGTCGATCGCCGCCTGAAGGGCGTCCTCGATTTCTTCCGGCTTGACGACCCGCCGATGGGGGATGCCGTAGGCACCGGCAATGGCGCCGAAATCGGGATTTTTCATGGGCGTGCCGGCGTAGCGGCCATCATAGAAAAGCGTCTGCCACTGCCGGACCATACCCAGGTAGCCATTGTTCATCAGTAAAATCTTGACGTCGACGTCGTGCTCCATGATGGTGCCCAGTTCCTGGATGTTCATCTGAAATCCGCCGTCGCCGCTGATCGACCAGACACGCTCACCCGGACGGGCCAGCTTGACGCCGATGGACATGGGCAGGGCACAGCCCATGGTACCGGCCCCGCCGGAGGTGAACCAGCTGTTGGGGGTCTGGTAGTCATAGAATCGGGCCATGATCATCTGGTGCTGGCCCACATCGGCAACAATGATGTCTTTTCCCCGGGTCAGGTCCGAAAGCTTGCGGGCAATGCTTTTCATTAGCAGCTGCCCCTCCCGCCCCACACCGGCATCGATTTCGTTCTGAAGGGCGTCGGCAATCTCCTGCCGATAAACGTCGATCTGTTCGAACCATCGCTTTCTTGGCTTGGCCGTTAGCTCCGGCGCCTTCAACCAGAGGTTTAGCGCCTGGTCGACATCGGCGTTGATGTCCACCGAAGCCTTGACGTTCTTGTCGATCTCCGATGGATCGATCTCCACATGAATGACCTTGGCATCAATGGCGAAGGTATCCAGGTTTCCGGTCACCCGGTCGTCGAAACGCATGCCC
>JASFTA010000190.1:0-4770 GCA_050114115.1 Desulfobacterales bacterium
GGGCGCTCGTCTATTCCCAAGTGTTTCGGCCGCGGAAACAAACGAAGGGAGATAGTGAATCATGTCACTTGCCGGGATGATCATTAATCTTATGACCCGTAAATCAGCGGCCCGTTTCGAGACGGCCACCCAGAATCCCCAGCAGGTGCAGGAGGCCAAACTGCTTGATATGGTGCGTAAAAACGCGGCCACCGACTATGGCCGGCGCTACGGTTTCGACAAGATCACGTCGGTCAAAGACTACCAGGCCCAGGTGCCCGTCGTCAGCTATGACGATATCAAGAGCGACATGGACCGGCTGGTGGCCGGCGAGGCCAACGTCTTTACCGCCGAAAACCCCATCATGTTCGCCCAGACCAGCGGCACCACCGGTGATCCCAAATATGTTCCGGTGACCCCCACCTGCAAAGGGCGCGAGCACAGCGACGTCATGCGCACCTGGACCTTTCACGCCAAACAGACCCACCCCGAGATTTTCGAGGGCCAAGTGGTCTCTCTGGTCTCACCGGCCGTGGAGGGCCACACCCCTAGTGGACTTCCCTATGGTTCGGCCTCCGGGCACATCTACAAGAACATGCCGGGGATTATTCGCAATGCCTACGCCATTCCTTACGACACGTTTGAAATCGAGGATTACGGGGCCAAGTACTACACGATCATGCGCATCGCTCTGGCATCGGACGTGACTTTCCTGGCCACCGCCAACCCGTCCTCGATTCTGAAGATGTGCGAAAAGGCCAACGAATTCGGCGAAGGGATTATCAAAGACATCCATGACGGGACCCTGGCGGAGGATTTGCCGATCGAATCCCGCATTCGGGCCGCGGTCACCCGGAAGCTCAAACCCAACCCCGCCCGGGCGCGCGCGCTGGAACAGTTCCGCTCCCGGCGTCAGGGCGATCTGCTGCCGGCCGACTACTGGCCACGCCTTAGCCTGATCGGCTGCTGGAAGGGGGGCACCGTCGGTCACTATCTGGAAAAATTCCCCGGCTGGTTTTATCCCGACGGCGGTCGGCCGATCCCCATGCGGGACTGGGGATTTCTTTCCAGCGAGGCCCGCTGTTCGGTGCCCCTCTCGGACGAGGGCAGCAGCGGTGTGCTGACCATCGCCTCCAATTTCTTCGAGTTCGTGCCGGTGGAGGAACTGGAAGCCCAGCGTGACAATCCGGAAAAATGGAATTACCTGACCGTCGACCAGATCGAGGATGGCCAGGACTACTATATCTTCTTCACCACCAGCGGCGGTCTCTACCGCTACGACATCAACGATGTCATCCGGGTGACCGGTCGCTACAACAATACGCCCCAGATCGTCTTCCTGCGCAAGGGCCGCGGCATGACCAACATCACCGGCGAGAAGGTCAGCGTCAACCAGGTCATCAACGTCGTCCAGAGCGCCGCCCAGAAAGCCGACGTGGTGGCCAGCCACTTCAAGGCCGAGGCCGACACCGAAAACAGCCGCTACGTCCTGCGGGTCGAGTTTGCCTCCAACGTGGCAGACGACGCGCAGCGGCAGTTTCTAAAGCATGCCGACGAGGACATGAAGGTCATCAACATCGAGTACAAGGCCAAGCGCGAATCCATGCGCCTTAAGGCACCGGTGTTGCATGTGATGAAGGAGGGCTGGTACGAACGCGGCCGCCGCAAGCAGGTCGAAAGCGGCATGCGTGCTTTTCAGGCCAAGACCCAGGTTTTGAGCCCGGACAAGATCGCCACCCAGATGATCCAATCGGAAATTGCTGCCATCGTCGAGATCGAGGATTAGGACGCCATGACCTCATCGCGGTCGGCGGTGCCGTTGACGGACTCCCTGGGCGCCGCGGATACCCAGGCCACCGGCAAAACGTTTCGTTTGACACGCCGCCGTCTGCTTGGGGCCGCCGTTGTGGCCCTGATTTTGGTGGCCGGCGCCGGTTTGTGGTTGAGCCACGCCGTCACGGAATCGGTCCAAGATTTGCTCACCGCCAACCTGGAAGCCAATCTCGACGTTAGTGCCACGGCCCTCAAAGCCTGGATCGATGGCGAATTGGCCCTGGTGAATTTCTGGGCCGGAGCAGAGCGGCTGCGGCGTCTGGTGGAAGCCCGCCTGCGCGACGGGGTTGGCGATGATGCCGGACAGGAAAAACTGCAACAAATCCTGAACGAGGGTTTTACGGCCAAGGAAGTTAAGGATTGGGCCGTCATCGATCCCGACCGGGTCGTTCTTTTCTCCAACCGGAACATCCCCGATCAGAGCCATTCGATTGCCGTGGCGATGATGCCGCTTCATGAAAAGGTTTTTAGCGGGCAGTCGGTTTTCATACCCCCCATGCCCCTGTCCGAACTGATCGAAGGGCGCGTTGCCCGGGATGAAATCGTGATTCTCATGGCCGCGCCGGTGCGCGACCATACCGGGAAGATCATCGCTTCGTTGATGTTCAGCATGTCGCCGGACGGCACGTTCAGCCGTATTCTGCAGGCCAGCGATATGGGCGCCAGCGGCGACACCTATGCTTTCAACCGCGAGGGGCTTCTCATTTCGCGAAGCCGGTTCGAAGCCGATTTCTCTTCGATGGGCCTGGTCCCGAAGGATGCGCCGGTTCGCGCCGCCCCGCGAATCCTGATCCACGATCCCGGCGGCGACCTGACGGCGGGTTTCAAGCCGCAGGGTCGTCCGGCGGACTGGGCGCCAACCCGCATGTTGGCTTCGGCCCTACGCGGGGAATCGGGCATCGACCTCTCCGGCTACCGCGACTACCGCGGTGTGCCCGTACTAGGGGCCTGGCGGTGGCTGCCGGATTTGGATTTCGGGATCGCCATCGAGGTGCCCCGCGAGAAGGTCCGGCGGATCCAGCGGCCGATCCGTTTGGCCGTTCAGAGCCTCATGGGCATCTTGATCGTGCTGACCGGGCTGACGCTCTTTTCCACCCTGTGGGTCTCGCGACTGCAGAAGAGCATCGACGAGATCAAACAGGTCGGCCACTACACCATCGAGGAAAAGCTCGGCGAGGGCGGCATGGGCAAGGTTTACAAGGCCAATCACGCCCTTCTCAAACGCCCCACGGCGATCAAATTTCTCAAGCCCGACGCTCTCAGCACCGACAGCCTGGAGCGTTTCGAGCGCGAAGTCCAGATCACCAGCCGACTGACCCATCCCAATACGGTCGAGGTCTATGATTTCGGCCGCACGCCCGAGGGGGTCTTCTACTATGCCATGGAATATCTGCCGGGCATCAGCCTGAGCGACCTGATCGTAATGGACGGCGCCGTTTCCCCGGCGCGGGCCATCCACATCCTGCGCCACATCTGCTTCTCCCTGGAAGAGGCCCACGGCATGGGCCTGATCCATCGCGACATCAAACCGCCCAACGTCATTCTGTGCGAGCGCGGCGGCCAATACGATGCCGTCAAGGTGCTCGATTTCGGCCTGGTCAAGGACGTGAAGAACCAGGATGTTCAGATGACCGCCATGCACGAGGTGGCCGGCACACCGGCCTATGTGGCCCCGGAACGACTGACCGATCCCACGACAATCGACCATCGTTCCGACATCTATTCGCTGGGGTCGGTGGGCTTCAACCTGCTGAGCGGGACGGATGCCTTCGATGGCACCACCGCTGTCGAGATCTGCTACCATGTCATGAAAACCCCGCCGCCAAGGGTATCCACAAAAGCGCCCCAGCCCATCCCGGAGGCCCTCGATCAGCTCATCGACGATTGCCTGGCCAAAAATCCCGACGATCGCCCCGCCGACGTGACCCGGATCATCGCGATCCTGGATGCAATCGAATGCCCCCAGGACTGGGATCAGGCCGCCGCCCGCCAATGGTGGCAGGATAATGACGGGCGCATCAAGTCGCTAAGCAAAGGCTAACGGTTCGGATTTGGATACGCTCATCATCATCACGGCCATTGCCGTTCCGATCATCGAAGTCCTCGGCATCCTGGCCGCCATGCATGCCGTGATGAACACCCGGACCTCCCAGGGGGCCGTGGCCTGGGCCGTGGGGCTCGTGACCCTGCCCTTTGTCACCCTTTTTCTGTACGCCATTTTTGGGCGCAACAAATTTCACGGCTATGTCCGCATGCGCAGCCGGCAGGATGCGGCGATTCATCATTTCTGCGATGACTTCCGGAATGAAGCGCGGGCCAAGGAACTGATCCGACCGGCTAAAACCGAGGCTGACCGGGCGCTCGTGCAACTGGCCGACCTGCCGCCTGTGGGTTACAACCAGAGCGAACTCTTGATCGACGGTGAAGCCACCTTCGGTCGCCTGTTCGAAGCCATTGCCGCGGCCCGCTCCTATGTTCTCGTCCAGTTCTACATCATCAAGGACGATGGCCTGGGTCGCGACCTCAAGGACCACCTGGTACGCAAGGCCCGGGCCGGGGTCAGGGTCTATTTTCTCTACGATGAAATCGGCAGCTATAAACTGACGGGCCGCTACCTGAATGAATTGCGCCAGGCCGGTGTTCACGTCTCGCCTTTCCACAGCACCCGGGGCAAGACCAATCATTTCCAGCTCAATTTCCGCAACCACCGCAAGGTCGTCGTGATCGACGGTGAAACGGCCTTTGTCGGAGGGCACAACGTGGGGGACGAATATATATCCCGGAACCCCCAAAGGGGCCGCTGGCGCGACACCCACGTCAGGATCCAGGGGCCGGTGGTGGAGGCCGTCCAGTTCTGCTTCGTGGAAGACTGGCACTGGGCCACCAACGCGATCCCCGATCTGAACTGGGAGTTGAAGCCCAGCCCCGGCGGAGCAGAGGAGGCCCTGCTGATCGCAT
>JASFTA010000191.1:0-4767 GCA_050114115.1 Desulfobacterales bacterium
CCTGCCCTTGTCATGGGATAACCGCGAGATATGCTGCTAAAAAGCCTTCGAACGAGCATCGGTGTCAACCTGGCGCTTCTATTACTGCTCGGTATGCTGCTTATTGATCTGGTGATGCTGATCGTCTCGCAGGAAGTTCTGATCAAATCCGAGATCAGCAAAGGCCGCAATGCTCTTCTCCTGGTCGAGAACATCTTTCACAGCGCAAGTGATGAGCGCCACATGCCGGCCATCGATCCGACGTGGGTCAATACCATCGACAACGTTTTGGAGACTTCCGGCATTGCTTGTTTTGTATTTATTAGTCCCCAGCAGCGCCACATCGAGTCCATGGATGCATGTGCGCACCAGGCGGAATTGATCCGTTTGGCGGAGATGGCTGCCCAGCGGGGTATCGGCTCGGTAACCACCCACAGCTCCATCCGTGACGTGTTCTGGCAACAGGCCGGCTATATTATTGTCGCCGAAACCTTCCGGTACCCTGGCGCTTCAAAGGCCGGGGCCGCGGCCTTGATCCCCCTGGATTCGTTGTATCGTGTTTTACGCCATACGCAGCATATTTTTCTGATTTACATTTTGATCAACACCTTGATTTTAACCCTGCTGGGGGTTTACCGGCTCAATCGATTGACGGTCAAACCGATTCAGCGTTTGGTCAGCCGCGCGGAAACCTATCGCGACAGCAGCGATACGGTTTTTCTGATCGAAAAGGAAGACAACGAGTTCAGTAAATTATCGAAGTCGTTGAACAGCATGCTGCTTCGGATTTCACAGGATAAAGAGAAATTGAAGGACTCGGTCGATTCCTTGGAACGGGCCAACCGTGAATTGGAAAAGGCGCAACTGGATCTTATCCGCGCCGAGAAACTAGCCTCGGTCGGCCGGCTTTCGGCCGGCATTGCGCACGAAATCGGCAATCCGATCGGTATCATCAAGGGGTATCTGGATTTGCTCAAGGATGATGGTATGCCGGCTAAGGAAAAAGAGGACTTCATCCGGCGCACGGAAACCGAGGTGGAGCGCATCAATTCCATCATCCGCCAGCTCCTTGATTTCGCCCGCCCCTCGGCCCAGGAGCAATCCGTTGTGGGCATCCACGCGATCTTGTCCGAACTCAAAGAGATTTGCCACTTCCAGCCGGTATTTGCCGATCTCAACTTCTCTCTTGACCTACGTGCCGAGAAAGATCAAGTTATGGCTGACGGACGGCAGTTGCGCCAGGTGTTTTTAAATTTGATCCTCAATGCCGCTGATGCGTTCGAGGGGCTGGATTCGCCGGATCAAAACCGCTTGATCATTCGCACGTTCATCGAGGCGGACGCGCGGCCGGATCACAATCGCCGTTTGGCCATCCAATTCATCGATAACGGCGCCGGCATCCCCGACGAGCACCGCGACAACATCTTTGATCCGTTTTATACGACCAAGGATCCCGGGCGTGGCACCGGCCTCGGTCTGTCGGTCAGTTTTACGATCATCGAGGGGTTTGGCGGTAGCATCAAGGCCGAGCCCAATGATCTGCACGGCACCACGATGTGCATCCGTCTGCCGTTGATGGAAGCATCGGCGGCCCCCCGTCATTATCAAGCAGACCAAATGGAAACAACACCATGACGCCCAAAGATGATGCGAAAAGCCTTCTGGTTATCGATGATGAGGAAAACATGCGGCACATGCTTTCGGCTTTGCTGAAAAAAATGGGATACCGCATCGATACGGCCCAGAACGGCCAGGAAGGCCTCGAAAAGGTTCAGGCCGGCCATTATGACTATATCCTGTGTGATATCAAAATGCCCCAGAAAGACGGGATGAGTTTTCTCAACGAAGCCCGTGTGATGATGGAGTCGTCAACCGTTATCATGATGTCGGCCTATGGTACGATCGATACGGCGGTCGAGGCTATGAAACTGGGTGCCTACGACTTTATTTCCAAACCGTTCAAGCCCGATGAGGTCTACCTGGCGCTGAAGAAAGCCGAAGAACGGGAGAATTTGAAGCAGGAAAACCTGCGGCTCAAGGAACGGATCCAGGAAATCAGCAGCAATTTCCAATTCGGGAATATGATCGGCAACAGTCAGGCCATGAAAATGGTATTCAAGCTGGCGGAAAAGGCCGCCCAGTACGATACGACCGTATTGGTTACCGGTGAAAGCGGGACCGGCAAGGAACTGGTGGCCCGCGGCATTCACTACGCCGGGACCCGCAAAGATAAAAACATGGTGCCGGTCAATTGCGGCGGTATACCGGAGAGCCTGCTGGAGAGTGAACTGTTCGGTCATGTCAAAGGCGCGTTTACAGGCGCCGATCGCAACAAAAAGGGTCTTTTCCAGGAAGCGCACGGCGGGACCATTTTTCTGGATGAAATCGGTGAACTGCCCATCGCGTTGCAGGTGAAACTGTTGCGCGTTCTCCAGGAAAACGAGGTCCGTCCCGTGGGCGGCGCCAAAACCCATCAAGTCGATGTGCGTGTGATTGCCGCTACGGCCAAAGACCTGGAAGTGGAGGTGAACCAGGGACGGTTCCGTGAAGACCTGTTCTACCGCTTGAATGTCCTGCGGATTCATCTGCCGCCTTTACGGGAGCGTACCGGTGATATCCCCTTGTTGTGCCAGCTATTCCTTAAAAACTTCAAAAGCCAGCTAGGCAAGAATATCGAAGGCATCTCACCGGGGGCCATGACGATCCTGATGGATCATAAATGGCCGGGGAACGTACGCGAACTGGAAAACATGATCGAACGGGCCGTTGTCCTGGCCGACAAGCACATCATTCTTCCGGAAAACCTGCCGACCGAGTTCGGGATCAAGCGGGCCGCCAACCGCATGGATGATTTCTTCGAGGGGTTTTCTCTGAAAAAAGCCCAAAAAATCGTCGAAAAGCGATTGATTACCCGAGCGCTGGAATCGACCGGGGGCAACCGCACGCAGGCCGCCAAATTGCTGGAGATCAGCATCCCGTCGTTGCTCAGCAAAATCAAGGCCTATGAAATATTGCTCTGATCGGCAGTGTGGGCCCACCGCTCGTAGTACCTTAAACATGCCCGTCCTAAAAAAGCATCCCGTCTAAACAGATTGAGATAGGTTCTGGTTCGCAAGCCCGTGCTTGGCAAAGTGCCCCGCCCTGTGAACCGGCATCCGGACGGCCCAGATACGCTGCGGTCGGGCCTGTTGTGCGCCGCCCATTGAAGCAGACTTGTCTGATTGTGATTTAAAGTTCGGCGGAAGTGAAATTGAAAGCGGTCAGTTGTTGCGGGCGGCCGGTTCGGCCGCCCCCGGAAGATTCGTATGGCGGGCTATTAGCCGTTCCCGTTAATGCGGTTGCGAAGTTTGCCGGAGCATTTGAAGGTGACGACTTTGCGTTCTCGGAGAATGAGATCTGAACCGGTCGCCGGGTTGCGGCCGCGGCGCTTGTTTTTATTTTTAACGCAGAACTTACCGAATCCCGAAATGAGAATGTCATCGCCTTGTTCAAGGGTCGCTTTCATAATTTCCAGAAGCGACTCGATAATATCGACTGATTTTTTCTTGGTGAAGCCAAGTTCATGGACCCTTGCGACGATGTCACTTTTCGTTAATGCCATGGCACCTCCTAACAACCGAGTTCCGATGATCCGTAGCGCGAATATTCTTATATAAATAAATGACTTGACCCCAAAGGTCAACGGGAAATTGCCTTTGTCAGGGTATTCCTGTTTTCTCGCCGGCGTTTTTGGAAGCGCTGTCGTTTGAGGGCGGTTTCAGTTCCTGCTGGGGATAGAGACGATTTACCTTCTGCATGATGTCGTCAATCTTATCCGATATCCGCTCGATTTCAGCTTTCAGTGCCGTTTCGTCGAGATCCATTCGATCAAACCATGAATTCGGGGGATTCAACTTTTATCTGATGTTTCCGGGGATCACACAAGGTTTTCTGCCTATCCGGCCAGGGATTATTTTAGTCATATAAAAGACCTGGATGGATTTCAAGATAAAAATGTAAAAAAATCTATATGATACATCCTGAATCCAAAATGCCGGGCATACGGCGGTCTCCTGGCCCGCATGGAGTCGGATTGGAGAGTGGTTCCCGACCTGCCAAGCGACCCTGACCGGCGGCGGCCGCAAGTTCGATACCCGATGGCGTGCCGCATTTCATCATTACCCAAAGTCCGCCTTGTATTCCCCAGGCAAGTATACTAAGGGAGGGTGGTTTTGCCCGTCGGGGGAGCCAGCAGATAGGTCGGGTGCAAGGATCGGCCCGGTCGCCGGGCAAACAATAGATCTCGCATTCACTGGTGGAGCCGGCGAGCGGACTTGAACCGCTGACCTGCTGATTACGAATCAGCTGCTCTACCAACTGAGCTACGCCGGCACAACGGCAATCCATCTACTTTGTTTATGCTGCAAAATCAAGCGAAAATTTTGAATATTGAGGAACTTGGCCACCGGTCGGGCAATCCCTGGCAAACCGAATGTACCGGCTTAAAACGCGCATCGGCCGCATTCTATTTGGCCCAATTTCATCGGGAAGTTGCGCGGCCCACCTTGGTGATCGCCGCGGATGGGCCTGCCGCCGAGTCCCTGGCCGATGATTTGAAATTCTTCGGCGTCAGCGCCCCCAGTGCGCTTCTCGAATTCCCGCCCTACAATTTACTTCCCTATAAAACTTTAGACTATCACAGTGAAACGGTCGCCAAGCGCATCCGGGTGCTGTGCCGGCTGTTAGAAGGCGACCGGACCCCCTTGGTGCTCACCACGGTGGACGCCCTTCTGAAAAAAATCATTCCCA
>JASFTA010000192.1:0-4760 GCA_050114115.1 Desulfobacterales bacterium
TTCAGGTTGGGGTTGGCAATCAACTCCTTGCTTGCCATTGTCGATATCCTCTCGAGGGTTGCATGGATTAGCGCTGGTCTATTACCGATCGGCGCCGCCGGTAAACCTCGTAAATGACGAGGGCCGCCGCCACCGATGCATTCAACGAGTCAAAGGGCCGCGCTTGAGGGATCGATACCAGCAGGTCGCAATGGGTTTTTACCAGCCGGCGCAGCCCCCGGCGCTCGCCGCCGACCACCAGCGCCAGGGGACCGTCGAGGTCCGCGGTAAAAGCCTTCTGCTCGGCGTCGGCATCCAGACCCGCGACCCAAAGACCGCCTTGCTTGAGGTGTTGGATCAAGTTGACCAGATTGGTCACGCGGGCGACCGGCAGGTGCTCCAGGGAACCGGCCGAGCGCTTGGACACCGAGGGCAGCGGTGGCACCGCGCGATCGCGGGGAATGACGACCCCGTCGGCACCGGCGCAGTAGGCGGTACGCACGATGGCTCCCAAATTATGCGGGTCTTGTAAATTGTCAAGCAACACCCAGAAGGGTGCCCGGGATGCCGCGGCAATCGATGCCAGGATTCGATCTTGATCCCACGTCGGCAACGCACTGACCCGGGCACAAACCCCTTGGTGGCCGCCGTGTCCCACCAACCGGCGCAAGTGCGTCTCATCAACGCGCTGAACGGGAATTTGCTGGCGGGCGGCGATTGCGGAAATGGCCGTCAAACGCCGTTCCGCCCTGCCCTCACGGATATAGATGCTTTTGAACGTGCGGCGCGAAGCGCGCAGAGCCTCCTCCAGGGGATGAACGCCGTAGAGAATTTCGGTCTTTGTGCGCGCCATAGATCCCCTGTGTGGGGCGGGTATCAGGCTTGAGCGGATGTCGGCCGGCCGGCGGCATCCACAAGGGCAAGCAGTTCCTCGACCGCCTGATCCAGCTGGTCGTTGACGACGATGTAGCGATAGCGAAAGCGGGCCGCCATTTCTTCCCGGGCATTGCGGAGTCGCGCGGCAATCACATCGGGCGCATCGGTTCCGCGTTTCGCCAGACGCTGCCGCAATTCATCCATGCTGGGGGGCATGATGAAGATCGTCACGGCCTGGGGATAGCGCTGCACCAACTGATCGGCGCCCTGGACGTCGATGTCCAGCAGCAGGTCGTGCCCGGCGGCCAGCGTGCGGTCGATGAAGTCCGCTGCGGTCCCATAATAGTGGCCGTGGACCCGCGCCCATTCCAACCAGCGGCCGGCGGCAATCCCCTCCTGGAAGGTGTTCGCATCGATAAAAAAATAATCCTGACCGTCGACTTCCCCGGCCCGGATGGAACGGGTCGTGTAGGAAATGGAATAGCGAAGGGCGGGGCGGCGCTGTCGCAAAATACGGCACAAGGTCGATTTGCCGGCCCCGGACGGCGCCGACAAGACAAACAGTCGGCCCTCGTGTGAGGAAGTATTTTCCCGGCCGGATGCGGATGCCGGTCCGGAGGTCGGGGGCGATTCGATGCTCATCCGTTTTCTTTCACGGTGAGAAAGCGTTGGGATATGGTCTCGGCCTGGATCGCCGATAAGAAAATGTGGTTGCTGTCCGTGATGATAATCGATCGCGTCCGGCGGCCATGGGTGGCATCGATCAAACGCTGATCTTTCTTGGCTTCGTCCTTCAGACGTTTCATCGGCGCCGAATGGGGGGATACGATCGCCACCACCCGTTCGGCAACCACCGTGCTGCCAAATCCGATACTTAGCAATCTGGGTTCCATTAGGGCCTTCATCTCCGATGCGGCCGTCGGCTTCAATCGGCCTTTAGGGTTGTCGGGTGCCTGGGGGGCGGGTCTATTCGACATTCTGGACCTGCTCCCGGATCTTTTCAAGTTCGGTCTTCAATTCGACCACGAGATGGGATATTTCGGCCTTGCCGGTCTTGGACCCCATGGTGTTGAATTCCCGGTTGAATTCCTGAATTAAAAAATTGAGCTGGCGGCCGGCCGGGGATTCATTGTCCATGATATGCCGGAATTGCTGCAAGTGGCTTCGGGCCCGCACGATTTCTTCGGCAATGTCGCTGCGATCGGCAAGCAGCGCGGCTTCCTGGGCAATCCGGGTCGGATCGATCTCGATCATACCGTCGGTCAAAGCGTCGATACGCTCCTTGAGCCGCTGTTGATACTGGGCCAACAGACCCCGGCTGGCCGACTGGACAGCGGCCAAGCGCGCCTCGATGATCTGTAGACGCTTTCTAAAATCGACCTCCAGGCTATGGCCTTCCCGGCGGCGCATGGCGACAAGCGCCTCGAGGGCTTGCTCCAGACCGCCATCGATCAACTCCCCGAGTCGCTCCAGATCGGTTTCATTTTCGGCCGCCTTGATAACCCCGCCGGCATTGACCATCATTTCCAGACCGATTTCCCCGGTGAGGTTGAGCTGGTCGCGCAGCGCCGCCAGGGCCTGATAGTAGGCCTTGGCGCGCGGCAGATCGATCTCGAAGGCACCCACATCATCCGCGGCTTCGCGGATATCGAGCCGCACCTCGACACGGCCGCGGTGCAGGCGCTCGGCCACCTTTGTTTTGACGCGCTCTTCCAGAGGCTGATAGACGTGCGGCAACCGGACGACCAAGTCGAGATTCTTGCTGTTGTAACTGCGCATCTCTGTGACGATCACATCGCCACCGCGGCTCACCTCGCTGCGGGCGAAAGCCGTCATACTGTTGAGCATCGGGTTGTTCCTTTCTGATTTTTTCCGACCGGGTCACCCTGGGCGCCGCCCGCCGCCGCCTTCAAATCAAGTCGCAGTTTGCGCCTGGCCCGCATCAGGAAGGCCTGCAGTTCGGCGTCGGCGTAGCCCGGGTAGGTCCAGGGCAGGGACACAAACCCTCCTTTGCGATAAATCAGCGTCAGATCCGCATAAATCCCCTGGCCCAGGTAGATACGATGGGCGAAGTTCTTCCCGGTGGCCAGAACAAAACGCTCCGGCAGCAGTATCCCCGGATCGATATTGACGCGCCGTCGGCCATCCACAGACCAGGCGGTTTCGATTCGATTGGTGATGTGTTTGCAGGCGGGTAGTCGATCCTGCGCCACCAGCGTCTTGTAGACCAGCAAACGCCGGCGCAGAGGCCCACCCATTTCACGGGTGTAATAATCGGTATAATCGAATGGCAGCCAGGGGCTGACCATGTCCAGCGGCCCGAACGCCTCACCCAGCGAATCGATGATCGGCCGGGCCAGCGAGGGCGCGTTCACCAGAAAACCGATGATCAGCTTGGCCCGGGAGGCGGGACGGGGTTGGCTCATGAATCCAGCGGTTGGGCTTCATCCACCAGCATAATCGGTATATCGTCCTTGATTTCATAAACCAGGCGACAGGCCTCGCAGATCAAACCGGTCTCAGCGTCATTCAGGTAGATGGTCCCCTTGCACTGCGGGCATACGAGGATATCCAACAGTTCTTTTTTCAAGCTCATGGCCGTGGGTTGCCTTCCTGTTGTCGAGAAGCAATGATCGTCATACGTTTTACCCCGATGAGTCGCCGTTGTCCGTGGCGCGGACGCATACGATGCGGTTTAGCAAACGTCAGCTCGCGCTCGTGGGCGTTGGGTGGGGTCTGGAAACCGCTTCTATCAAGGATGGCGGCCTTTAGCAAGTTCGGAAGCCGCTGGAGCGTTAGATCAAAAATTGCTTTCCAGGGGATAAGCTAGTATCTTTTTCTTCCATGAGCATATCCCCACCATACGCGGCGATGACGGCCCCCTTCGAAGCCGCCGACCTGCGCCGCCTGGGGCGCCAACTGACCGCACCCTTCAGTCTGCGTCTGTCCTCCGGAGAGGCCGATGGTATCCTGGTCTGTACGGCCATCCTGCGACATCTTCCCGGAAAGCGGCTGGTCTGCCGGGCCGAACGGCGGCAAGGTCCCCCCGTGATCGTCAAACTCTTCCTGGCCCCACGCCAGGCCCGCCGCCATTTGGCACGCGAACTGGAAGGTCTCACGGCTTTTCGGGCCGTAAAGATACCGACACCGGCCCTGGTTGGCCAGACAACGCTGGACGATGAGCGCACACCGCTGATTATGACCACGGCCATCCCGGACGCCCGCAATCTGGCGCAGTGTTGGCCCGCACTCGTCGATCGCGAGCGCGATGCGCGCCTGCACCAATGCGTCGCCCTGATCGCCCGTCTGCATGAGGGCGGCAAATACCAGCGGGATATCCATCCCGGCAATTTCCTTGTGACCGGCAGCGAGATCTATCTTATCGACGGCAGCGACGTGCGGCCGTTGGGTCGGGTGCCCCGCCGGGCGACGGGGCGCGCGCTCACCAATCTAGCAAGTTTCCTGGTACAATTCGACCCGGATGCCGACCAGTGGGCGGCTAACGCCTTGCAGACGTATGAGGCCCAACGCCGCTGGTCGCCCAGCGCTCGGCGCCTGAAGCGCCTGGGACAAATGATGCGCCGCAGTCGCCACCAGCGGATGCGTCAGCGGGCCGCCAAGGTCGTGCGCCCCTGCACGGCGGTCGCCGTTCGCCGATCCTGGCAGCGCTATATCGCCTGCGACCGGGCCTGGTATTCACCGGCCATCGAACCGCTGTTGAATGACCCTGAAGCCTACATGACCAAAGGCGTTGCGCTCAAAGACGGCAACAGCGCCACGGTCAGCCGGATCGCTTTTGAAGATCAGAACCTGGTCATCAAACGCTACAATATCAAAAATCGCAGGCATCGCCTGCGCCGCTGCCTGCGTCCCAGCCGTGGCCGCATCGCGTGGTGCAACGCCCA
>JASFTA010000193.1:0-4760 GCA_050114115.1 Desulfobacterales bacterium
CGTCCAATAAACGCAAACAGATATAAGGAGGGCAAATATGCAGACAGCGGTAACCTTTAAGAACCTGAATTCTTCCGAACATCTGAAAAACTACGTCTGCGACAAGCTCGACCGTTTTGATCGCCTTTTGGACAATCCGGCCGGGGCCAACGTCGTTTTGCGGGTCGAAAAATTTCGGCACATTGCCGAAATCAACATCAACGGCGATCGCATGACGATTAACGGTAAAGAGGAAACCGAAGACATGTATTCGGCCATTGACATGGTGCTCGACAAACTCGAAAAACAGATCAAGAAAGGCAAGGAGAAAACCCGCGAGCGCCGCGCCAAGGCCAAGGCCAAAGTCCAGACCAACAGCGATCTTAGCAGGGAAGAGCTGGCCGAAGCCGAAGATCTGCCCAAACAGGTCAAAATCAAAAATATCGACTATAAACCGATGGATGTGGACGAAGCCGTGCTGCAGATGGACCTGACCAGTGACAATTTCCTGGTGTTCACCAATGCCCGCTCAGACCAGATCAATGTTCTCTACCGCCGCCATGACGGCGATCTGGGTTTGATTCAGCCGAGCAGTTGAATCGATTCTCGGGAAATTGCGGAGCGGCGGGCGGCCGGCCATCAAGACCGCGTCCGCTCCTTCGCATCATCCTGAGCCCACAGCCGATAAAACCGACGCCACCATGAAAATCCTCGACGCGCTAAAGCCTGAGGCCATCGTTGCCGACCTGAAATCCCAGGATAAAATCGGAATATTGGAAGAACTGGCCACACCGGTGGCCCGGATCGCCAATGTCGACACCGAACAGATCGTACGCGTCTTACGCGAGCGCGAACGTTTGGGCAGCACCGGCATTGGCGGCGGCATCGGCATACCGCACGGCAAGTTGAAGGCCCTGGAGAACTTGGTGCTGGGGTTTGGCATCAGCCACCAGGGGGTTGACTTCGAATCCATGGACCACCGGCCAACCCACATTTTTTTTCTGCTGATCACGCCCGAAAACTCGACCGGCCTGCACCTGAAAGTGCTGGCCCGGATATCCCGGATCTTGAAGAACGAACCCTTCAAGGACCGCCTGATGGCGGCCTCCGGCGTCGACGAACTTTACAACATTCTCGCCGAAGAAGACGAAGATTTTTAATCTGGCGGTTGCGGGCGATCCCGCGCTGCGACCTTTACCGACCTATGACACCCCAGAAAATCATCATCATCACGGGTCTGTCCGGATCCGGTAAAAGCACGGCCATCGACGCCATGGAAGATGCCGGCTATTACTGCGTGGACAACATGCCGGTGGCGCTCCTGCCCAAATTCCTCGAAATTTTCTTTGAACGGCGCACGACAATTTCCGGCCTGGCGTTTGGCATGGATGCCCGCGAGGAAAATTTTATCGGTCAGTATCGGAAGATCTTTGACGATCTGCGCAAGGCCGGCTGTCGGCTGGAAATCCTTTTCCTGGAAGCCAGCAATCAGGCTTTATTAAGCCGTTTCAGCCAAACCCGCCGCTACCACCCATTGGGGCGCGGCCCCAATCTGGAAGAAATTATCCAAGAGGAACGCGACCAGCTGACCCCCTTGCGCGCCGAGGCCGACCAGATCATCGACAGTACCGATTTTACCGTCCATCAGCTCAAGGCCGCGATTCGCGACTTCATTCACAGCGACGATCTCCCGCGGATGCAAATTCATGTGATGTCCTTCGGCTTCAAATACGGCCCGCCGCCCAGTGCCGATATGCTGGTCGACGTGCGTTTTCTGGTCAATCCGTACTTCCAGCCTGAATTGCAGGCCCTGGACGGCGAGTCTTCGCGCGTGCGCGATTTTATTCTGAAAGACCCCCATAGCCGTGCGTTTATCGATAAATACTTCGATCTGATCGACTTTCTGATGCCGCTTTATGAGAAAGAAGGCAAAGCCTATCTGACCATCGCGGTCGGCTGCACCGGGGGGCATCACCGCTCGGTCACCATCGCGCGCTGTCTGTTCGAGCACGTCCGCAGCCAGGGGCTGGATGTCGCCATCACCCACCGCGACATTGGCCGCCAACCGCACAAGGCCCCGGCGCGCGAACATCCGTCTGAAAACAATCCGGATTGAATCGCCGCCGACACCAGATCAAGTCGCTATGAATTCGCCGGCAATGGTGAAGAATTTATCTCCATGCGGCCCTACCGTGGCCCGTTCAGGGGCGCCGCGTTTTCTATCCGGGCCAGCGTGATGAAGTGCGCTTAGCGGTTGCGATCCGCCAAGACCCCCTTTTAGATCGACGGCGGGCCGCAACCTTAAAAAAAAGCTTGGCCGTATTGTCAGATGGACAATCCATACTTATTGTTTATGGCTTAAATGAACCGATAATTTAGGCCGTACTCAGCACTTCCGTTGGTTCCTTTTCCGGACCAGTTTTCAAACATGCATTTTGAGCGAAGATATTACGGCAACTGAAGCCAGCAGTCGTCCCGGTGTTAACACTGCTACCCATGAGGGCCCATGATCGGAATCGTCATCGTCACGCACAGTCAGTTGGGCGCCGCTCTAATCGAGGCGGCCGCGTTCATTTTAGGGCGTAAGCCCGAAGCAACCGTGTCTGTTTCCATCGATTTGAATGAGAATGCCGAAAAATTACGCGGCCAGATCGAGCGTGCCATCAAGAAAGTGCGTCAAGAAAAGGGTGTTCTGATTCTCACGGACATGTTTGGCGGCACCCCCTCGAACCTCAGCTATTCTTTTCTGGAAGAGGGACAAATCGAAGTCATATCCGGCGTCAATCTGCCCATATTGATCAAGGCCGACAGTGCTCGCCAGGAAAAGGAACTCAGCCAGCTGGCCACCGCCCTGGAAGCGTTTGGCAAAAGAAGCATTTCACTGGCCAGCGGTATTTTGAAAGGCAACAAGCGGAGCCAGTAATGTGGACCCATGGCTGTTCCTGCCGTTTTGCCCGGACGATCTGGAGGCCGTTGTCGCGATCGAATCCCAGTCCTTTGCACAGCCCTGGAAACGCCGGGCGCTCGAGGGTGAGCTGGGTAGCCCGGGGGCTCTGGCGTTCGTCCTGAAACCGCCGGGGGTCGCAGCCCAATCTGATGTGGCGGCCTATATTTTTTTGCGCCTGCTGATCAACGAGGTCCACATCATGAAACTGGCGGTGGCGCCTGAACATCGCCGTCAGGGGCTGGCCACCTACTTGGTGGGCCGGGCCCTGGCCGAGGCCCGCCGTGCAGGCGGCACCCGCGCTCTTTTGGAAGTGCGCCCGTCTAACACGGCTGCCATCGGGCTTTATACCCGTCTGGGTTTCCGCAAAATAGGCGCACGTCAACGATATTACGGGCCCGCCGGCGAAGATGCGCTGGTCATGGCCACAAACCTCAAGGAGATATCATGAGTGTTAAAATTGCCATCAATGGTTTCGGCCGCATTGGTCGGGTTGTCTTCCGGGCCGCCCTGAAGCATCCCGATATTCAGGTCGTGGCCATCAACGATCTAACGGACGCGGCCACCATGGCCCACCTGCTGGCCTATGATTCGGTGCACGGCCGGCTGGATGCGCAGGTTGAAACCGCCGAGGCCGGAATCCGCGTCGACGGTACCCTGATTCCGATAACCGCCATCAAGGATCCGGAGCAATTGCCCTGGAAGGACCACGGCGTCGATATTGCCATGGAATGCACGGGCCTGTTCCGCGACCGGGAAAATGCCGCCAAGCATCTGGCCGCCGGTGCCCGCAAGGTGATCATCTCGGCCCCGGCCGGCGACCCGGATGCCACCATCGTCATGGGGGTCAATTCCAGCCAGTACGACCCCCGCCAGCATCACATCATCTCCAACGCCTCCTGCACCACCAACTGCCTGGCCCCCGTGGCCAAGGTGCTCCTGGAAAATTTCGGTATCCGCAGCGGCTTGATGACCACGATTCATGCTTATACCGGCGACCAGCGCCTGCTCGATTTTCCCCACAAGGACCTGCGGCGGGCCCGCGCCGCCGCATTGTCGATGATTCCGACCACCACCGGTGCGGCCCGCGCGGTTGCGCTGGTAATCCCCGAACTGGCCGGAAAATTGAACGGTCTGGCCGTAAGGGTGCCGACGCCCAACGTGTCCATCGTCGATGTCGTCGTCACGGTGGAAAAAACCGGCATCACCGAGACGGACGTGAACGCAGCGCTCAAGGCGGCCTCCGAATCGACCCTTTCCGGTATTCTGGGTTACAGTGAAATACCGCTGGTATCCACCGATTACAACGGCTGCCCCCTGTCTTCGACCGTGGATGCGCCCACCACCTATGTGATCGACAACATGGTCAAGGTCCTGTCGTGGTACGACAACGAAACCGGCTATTCCCACCGCATGGTGGACCTGGCCGCCATGGTGGGCGCTCAACTCTAGCGTGAACCGACCACCTGGCATTTAATACCCCCAGAGAGGAGTTGCCCCATGGCTACGCGGATACCGCTCATCGCCGGAAACTGGAAAATGTTCAAAACGGGACCCGAGGCCGTCGACGCGGCGCGTTCATTGAACAGCCTGATCGCCGGCGTCGCCGGGGTGGATGTGATGATCGCCCCCCCCTTCACCGCCTTGGCAGCCGTCGGCGCGGCCCTTCAGGATGCGACCATCGCGGTCGGTGCGCAGAACCTGCATTGGGAATCGCAAGGGGCCTTCACCGGTGAAATCGCCCCCGCCATGGTTAAAGCCGCCGGATGCCGCTACGCCATCATCGGTCATTCGGAACGGCGCCAACTGTTCGGCGAAACCGACGTCGACGTCAACC
>JASFTA010000194.1:0-4743 GCA_050114115.1 Desulfobacterales bacterium
CCTGGGGGTTCTCGCCGCCGCCCTGGGCGGCGGACTCTACCTCGCCGATCGCAGATACCTGGCCCGGGATTTTCGGCTGGCCAATTTCGAGGGTCGCCTTTGCCGGAATCTGATGGCCGTGCCGCTGCTGGTCATCCTGGGCCGCAGCCTGTTCTATCCGGTCGGCCACGCCTGCCTGGCCGTGCTGTTGGCCATGACCGGCGGTTATCTGTCGTTTCATTGGGGGCGCATCCTTTCGCACCCTGTCGGGAAAACCCTGCTGCAGACGACGGGCGGCGCTCTATTGGCCGCCGGCTGGCTGGTCTGGATCCTCCCCACGATCGATCAGGCCGCCCTGGGGGACGGCGCGACCCTCTATATCATTTGTCTTCCCATCGTCCTTATCATTGGGCTGCACGCCTTCATCTCCGCGGGCAAGTTGAATGCCGGCTACCGCCATGCCACCGCCGGACTGGCCTTCTTAACGGTTCTGTATGCCCATCTGATAGACGGCGCGCTCGTGCTTTCGGTAATCGGTGCCGCCGTGGCGGTGGCCTTTCTGGCCATCGGGGTTCTGGTCGCAGCCCGGATGGTGTTTGCCGCCGGCGCGGCTTCGGCGGTCATCAGCCTGGGGAATTTTGCCCTCACGGCTTTCGAACGGCATGCCAGCCATGCCTGGATCATGCTCGCGGGGGTGGGTATCCTGGTGCTCTTCAGTGCGTCCCTGGCTGAGAAAGGGCGGGGAGGACGGATCCAGAAGAAACTGCAGTCCAGCTGGGGGCGGATGTGCCGCTGAAAATCCGTTTTGCCCTGGCGGGCAATTAAATCGTGCCCATCCAGAAATGGTAGATTTCGGTTCAGGCCAAGGCCGCAGCGATTTTGAAACCACAGGCGTAGTCAATCTACGTCGAGGATTTCAAAACGCGAGAACGCCGGCCTGGGCCGAAGGATGCCTTTTATGGATGGGCACTATATTTCATAGGCGGGCCCGTCCGTCAGGTGCGGGTCCGCTTCGATTTTGACAATCACCAGGGTCATATCGT
Organism: Desulfobacterales bacterium; assembly: GCA_050114115.1. Classification (GTDB taxonomy): domain Bacteria; phylum Desulfobacterota; class Desulfobacteria; order Desulfobacterales; family UBA5852; genus JABZFP01. The sequence goes on from JASFTA010000194.1 coordinate 1,023, forward strand.
CCTGGGCGCGCACCCCCCGGGTGTGCTCGGCAAGCGCCTGGAAGACAGCGTCGAGGATTTCGCCCGCCGATTGCCGGTGATGCTGCCGGATGAGCGTTTCAAAGCGCGCTTTGCCGAACATGGTTCCATCCCGATCGCGGGCCTCCCAGATACCGTCGGTACCCACGGCAATCACCTGTCCAGGGGCCAGACCGTCCATGACGGCCGTCGGATAATCGGCGTCTTGGTCAACCCCCATGGCCATGCCCTGACCCTGCAGTTCCTGGAAGCGATCCCTCACGGGGTCATAGCACAGGGCCGGATCGTGGCCGGCCCGTACCCATTCGAGACGGCGGCGGGAAAGATCGACGGTGAGCAAAAACAGGGTCATAAAATGGCCACTGCTCCCGATATCCTCCGTCAAATGCCGGTTGAGGGCGCCCATGATGTCGGTCAGCGAACCGGACTGCGAAGCCCGCATGCGCAGGAAGGCCCGGGCCGTGGTCATTAACAGCGCCGCGTCCAGCCCATGCCCGGAGACATCCCCCACCACCAGGCTGAGACTGCGACTGGTCTGGCCGACACGCCGGATGAAATCGAAGTAATCGCCGCCGATCTCATCGCAGGAGCGGTTGCGGCCGGCCAGGTCGAGGCCGGCCACCAAGGGAGGGCGTCGGGGCAGCAGGCTTTTCTGCACTTCGCCGGCCAGCACCAATGCTTTTTTGTGCGCACTCATGTCGGTGATGAAGGCCATGTGACCGATGACGTCACCGGCATCGTTGCGCAGGACGCTGCCATGCGTCATGACTGGAATCCGACGGCCGTCGCGGGCCACCAGTTCCCCCTCGGTCTGCAGATCATCACGCTGCAGCAAATTGCCACGCTGGTCCAGAAGAATTTCCCGGTAGGCCGCACTGGCGAAATCCAGAGGGGTTTTACCCAGGGCCTCGTCCCGGCGGTAGCCCAGCAGACGGCACAACGCACTGTTGACATCCACGATGATCAACCGCTCGTTGAGGAGCATGAAGCCTTCGCCGGCCGTTTCCACGATCCGGCGGTACTTCTCTTCGCTCTTGCGCAGGGCCTCCTCGGCCAGCTTGCGCGGCGTGATATCGGTGACGATGCCCTGGTGGTAGCGCTTGCCGTCACGCGGGTCGGTGACCACCGAGGTATGGTCCTCCACCCAACGCACCTCACCCTCCCGGGTGACGATGCGGTAAATCTGGGTGAACGCCTTGACGCCGCGGGCGGCATAGGCATCGCTTTCGCGATTGGTACGCTCGAGATCATCGGGATGGACGATATCCTTGAAGGCAATGCGGCCGCTGGTAATGTCTTCAGGCGTGTAACCGGTTGCGGTGAAACTGGGGGAAGCATAGACCAGTGGGGGGGCGTCCGTTTCCATCGGCCGGCGGAAAAGGAAAGTGGGACTGTGGGCCAGGATTTCGCGGGCCATCAGCAGATCGCCCGGGCGGTCGAGGTCCGCACTTGTTTGGCGCAGCTCCCGGATCCGGGCTTCGAGTTCTCGGATCCTTGCACGCAGCGCAGCGGAAGTGTCACCGGCGTCAGCTTTTGTCAGGCCGTCTTGCGGTTTCATGCGCCTTCGATCCTCCGGCTTAAAGGGTGAGGGTATTGACCCTGCCGGAAATTGTCAAGAAAACCTACCGCCGGGATGAGCGCACACTACGAACTGCCACGATGGCGCCATGATGCCTTGGATCGCGGGCCGTGCGCAGAACGGCCTTAACGACCGACACCCCTGACGTCAATTAGGGTTTAAGGGTACGGAAAACCGGAACCGGCCGGCGGCCGTTCAGCATGGCGACCTCGAAATGCTTCCGGAAACCGATGCCATGCTGTGCGCAGCCATTGAGGCGCTGTCGCCCGACGTGCGCGTTATCCGGAAATCCCTGGCCCGATCTCAGGACGATGCATCCACGCCGAGCCGGCAAATGGATTTCCGCCTGGTCGTGACCGCGACCATCCTTGTCCTTGCCATACCATTGCTCGACATCCTCCTCGTTTAGACCGGGACTGAAACCCCAGTCACCCCATGCGTGAAAATGTCCCATGCTTTGCGGGTACGGGTTTATTCCTATCACTCCGCCATACTTCCACCCCTATTGCCTTGGCCCGATTCGTTTATATCTTATCTGTAACGCATCAATTTTAACCCGTGGCAAAGGCAGGCAAGACATGCCCAAAAAAGAAACAACCCAATCACCGTCAGACAGTGTTTTCGATTGCACCATTGGGCCGCGATCATCCGTCATCGTCGACGGCGAAACCATCATCATTGACTGCATCGAGGAAAAGCCACCCGAATCGCCTGCCGTTCACATCGATGTTTTTGTCTAGGATTCGGGAATAAATGCCGTGCTGCTCGGATCTATGAGGTATTCGCAACCGCAACTGTGATGAATTAACGCGTCGAACGACTTTCCGTTATGATACCCCCGCGTCAACATTTTACGGCCTTAGCCTGCTTGACGGGCATGATGCTCTCGCCCGAGGCACTTGTCCTGCATGGCAACCTCGCGGGAATGAGCGGGTTGGGGTTTGTGGTGCCCATGGGATTTGTTTTGGTTGTGCACGCCCTCAACGCCGCTTCGTGGCAAGCGAAGGCTGAGATTGGCACGCTCCGCGCAACCTTTGGCGCTTGCGGTGCGGCCTGGCTGCTGTTGGCCGCGCGTCCGGCCGTGGCCGTTTGTCTGGCCACGGCGGTACTGGTCACCGCCGGATTTGTTTTCAACGAAGTTTTTGTCTACTGGTTTCCCAACTTCGGCTTTGCCGCCCTGTTGCTGGCCACCCTTTGCCTCCTGAACCTGGCAGGCCCTCAATTCGCATCCCGAATGCAGGTGTTGTTCGTGGGCACCGCTGTGCTCGGACTGATGGGGCTGGCCCTAGCTGGTTTGAGCGCCGGAGAGGCGCAATCGACAATGCCGCGGGATCCGGCCTTTTTCAAATGGCGCGCCTGGGGCCTGGCCGCAATCGCTTTCGTGGGCTATGACCTGCTGCGCGACAGCGCCCCGGATCTCGAGCCTGCGGCCCGCGCGCGGCTGACGCTCATCGGCCTGGCCGCTGCGGGGCTCATCCTGGGCGCATGGAACACCGCCGCCCTGCTGCATGCGGATCCCGCACGCCTGGCGCAAACCAGCATTCCGCACATCCTGGCGGCCAAAGCCATCCTGGGACCGGCCGGCCGGGTGGTGATGGGTCTCATCGCGATCGCCGGCGCGGCTGCGGCCGTCAATGTTCTCTTCCAGGCCGTCGCCCGCATGACGGCCGCCATGGCAGATCAGGACTTGCTGCCGTCGGTCTTTAAGAAACCACAGCTGCCCCTGGCCGTCATTACCGGCGCTACGGGGCTTAGTATGGCATTCGGATTTGCATGCTCAAACCTGCTGGACGTGAGCCTGCGCGCCGGGATGATTCTCTGGTTGACCACCATGGGGTTGAAACGCCTGGCGCCGCTGTTAACCGGCGACCCGAAGCGCCGTCATGTGTTTGGCCATCTGGTGGTTCTGGTGACCATGCCGGCGCTGGCCGCCACCCTTTGGTGGACCGATGAGGACCCGTTCACCCTGGGCAGTACGATCCTGATTCTGGCGGGGATTGCGGCCGGTCTTGCCGCGGCCGGTGTGTTCACGGCCCGAACAATGGCGCGCAATCCCGTTGCCGGCATCCATAACTGACAATCGAACAACAAGGAGATCTGCTATGAAAATGCCCCGACGAACCC
>JASFTA010000195.1:0-4738 GCA_050114115.1 Desulfobacterales bacterium
CATCACCGGACGCATGCGCTGGCAGTTGGAAGTCAAGATCCGTGCCTTTGAAAATCTGGGCAAACTGACCACCGTGGTGGCGGGCAGCGCCACCCTGGCCATGGCCGGCACGATTGTGGCCGAATTCATTGCCGCCAACGCCGGAATCGGCTATAGCATCCGCATTGCCCTCTATCAGAGTGATCTGGGCAAGATCCTGATCGCGCTGTTCTTGATTGGGATCTCCTTGTCCGTTTACCAGGGGCTCCTGGAGTGGATCGGCGCCCTCATTCGCAAAACCTGGGAAAGCCGCTAGGCCGCAATCCCGGGGGCGCAGGGAGGAAAACGTGACGTCACGACATTCCGACGGGACGGTAACACTTGTCGTCATGCTGGCAATCCTTTGGGCGGCGCCGGCCGCCGATGCGGCGGATCCGATCAATTACCGCCTCAAATGGCTCTTCAACGCCAGCGTGGTGGGCGACCTGTACGCCGATGTCAACGGCCACTTTGCCGACGCCCGTTTAGCGGTCAAGGTCAAATCCGGCGGTCCCGAGCGCGATGCCATCAAAGAACTCGAACTGGGCCAGGCCCAGTTCGGCGTGGCCTCGGCCGACCAGGTGATTCGGGCCCTGGACAAGGGGGCCCCGGTCGTGGTGCTGGCCCAGATCTTCCAGGTCAACCCGCTGCAGTGGATCTACCGCCGTAGTGATCCACCCATCAATCAACTGGCGGATTTGAAAGGCCGCGTTATCGGGATCACCTACGGCGGCAATGATGAAACCATCATGCGGACCCTGCTGGCCCAAGCCGGTCTGGCCGAACCGGAGGTGACCCTCTTCAATGTGCGCTATGACTATACCCCGTTTTACCGGCGCCAGGTCGATATCTGGCCGGTCTATCGCAATACCCAGGGCATTATCATCGGGCGCAAAATGCAGGCGGAAAACGAACCGGTGCAGTTTTTCATCCCCGGCGAATTCGGGGTGCGGTTCGTGGCCAATTCGGTGGTCACCTCGCGGCGCATGCTTCAAAATGAACCGGCCACCGTCAAGCGCTTTATCCATGCCCTGCTGGCAGGATGGGAAGCGGCCCTCGATCCGGCCAACACGGCCCGCGCCCTCGACACCCTGCAGCAGTTCGACCGGGATACGCCCCGGGAGCGCTTGGCCGAACAACTCGACATCACCCGGACCCTGATCAAACCCACCGCCGCGCTGAAGATCGGGACCATCGATACCGCCGCCTGGAAACAGACGGAGCAGATCATGCTCACCCAGAAGCAGATCGGAAAACCGGTCCAAGTCGAAACCGTTCTGCATCCGGAGATCGCCTTTTAATCGGGCGAGTGCAAAAGGAAGGCGTATTGCCGCACGACCTGCTGGAGAAGGTTCTGGAAGCCCACGGGGGACTAACGCGCTGGGCGGCGGTCGATCAGCTCCGCTTCGAAGCCCGTTGCGGCGGGCTGGCCCTGGCGGCCCGCTGGCAGAGGAACGCCTTCCGGTACTACCGCGCCCGGGTGTCCACACGCACGCCGCAGGTAAGTTTCGCACCGTTCAAGGGCCAGCGGGGCGTATTCACGGCCGACCGGGTCTGGATCGAATCATCCGGGGGTACCGTGCGGAAAGAACGCCGCTCGCCCCGCCGTCTTTTTCCGGGCGGGCGTCGCGCCTTGGTGTGGGATGCCCTCGATATTCTCTATTTCGGGGGCTACGCCATCTGGAACTATCTGTGCACACCTTTTTTGCTGACGCATCCGGGTGTGCGGCTGACCCGGGGGCCGGACTGGCAGGAGGGCGGCGAAACCTGGCAGCGGCTCGTCGTTCGGTTTCCGGAAACACTGCCCACCCATTGCCGCGAGCAGGTTTTCTACGTCGATCACCGGGGGATGATCCGGCGCCACGACTACACCGCCGAGGTGATCGGCCATTATGCCCGCGCAGCCCGTTTCTGCCAGCGACACCGTCGCTTCGACGGGCTCGTGTTCCCGACCCGGCACCGTATGTTCCCCCGACGGCGAGACAACCGGGCGTGGACTTTCCCCACCCTGGTCTGGATCGATATCGACCGTATCGAATGCCGCCGGAACTGAATCTCCTGGCGCCGAGCGGCGCTACACAGGATGGAGCTTGAATGGAATCTGTTTTCTGGGAATGGTGGCAGCACCTGCCGAGCCGTATCGATCCCGTGCTGTTCAGCCTCGGTGGCTTTCAACTCCGCTACTACGGCCTGATGTACATCGTGGCGTTTGCCATCACTTACGGTCTGCTGATCTACCGTACCCGCCGCGACGGTTTCGACTATACACCCGAAATGGTTCAGGACCTGATGGTCTGGCTGATCGTGGGGACCATTATCGGGGGGCGTCTGGGCTATGTGCTCTTCTACGATCCGGGCTATTTCATGCGTCACCCGTGGAAGATTTTCCTGCCGGTGGATTTTTCGCAGGGCTTTCGGTTCGTGGGCATCTCCGGCATGTCCTACCACGGCGGCATGCTGGGTGTGATCCTGGCGGCTATCTTGTTCGGCCGTCGGCGCCGGATCGCCTTCTGGGAGATCGCCGATTTTGGGGCGCCGGCCGTACCGCTGGGGTATACGTTCGGGCGCATCGGCAACTTCATCAACGGCGAGCTTTTCGGCCGTGCCACGAACGTCGCCTGGGGCATGTATTTCCCGCTGGACCCGTCCGGCCAACTGCGCCATCCATCACAGCTTTACGAGGCGCTCGGGGAGGGGCTCCTGTGTTTCCTGATCCTGTGGTGTCTGCGCAACCGGGCGTCCTTGCGGGGCACGCTGCTGGGACTCTATCTGGTGGGCTACGGTCTGGTGCGTTTCGGCATCGAATACTTCCGCCAGCCGGACGCCCACCTGATGTTCGTTCTGGGACCTTTGACGATGGGGCAGGTGTTGTGCGGGCTCATGGTCGTGCTGGGTATCGCGGTGGCGCTTGTCGGGCGGCAGGCCCGCCGGCCGGCGCCGGCCTGAACCCGCCATCGGCGGCATCCTTTAATTCGTCTTCAGAATCGGATGTGTCCACCCTCGCATTATCCATGGGATTTGTTGGGCAGCTTTTTATCCCCAAGTTACGGTTTTTGGTATTCCACGCCCAACGATAATCTTCCGCGTCCAATACCGGAGAGTGAATGCCTTCGCCCGGAAGGCGGCGTTTGCCACGGTATTGGCCGCACCTGCCAAGCGATTCATCAGCGTTTAACCACCCGGGCGTCATATCCTGAACTTTCCAAAGCCGCAATTGTCGCCTCAGCCTCCTCAGGGATCTGAAAACCACCCACGAGCACGTCGCGATCATCGTTGCCGGGTCGGCGGTAGGGCAGAAACCCACCCGCTAAAAGCTGGTTTTCGATGGTTTCACCACGGGGGTCGTGATCCGGTGGCCGAATCACGATCGCATAAGGAATCATGGTGATAACAGCCTCTTCGAAGCCGTCAGCCGTAAGGTCGTCATGCGTTTTTTCGGCTTCCTCCGGCGTGCGGAAGCACCCGACATAGACCCGATACCCATTTACGGTGGTGCCGCCGATAAGCGCTTTGCGGCCCATGCTGGTGAGTTCGACGCCGAGTTGAAAGGCATCGTTCTTTTCGCGGTAAGACTTGATCCGATAGGCGTAAGGGTAGGTCGGGAGGTGTTCTTCTTGCAGCGCCGGTACGACCTGCCCTGCGGCGGCCGATGTCGCTGGTTGAGGTGGTGCGACCGCCGCGGGCGACATCGCCGCCGGGCGCAGGGCCTCGGGAATGCGGCGAATCAGCGCATCTTTGAAACGGGCGGCATCCAGGTCGGCCAATCCCTGGCGGGCCGTCTCCAGGGTGGGGTAGACGTTGATGTAGACGCGGTACCAGACCCCCTTGCCCGGGATTTCGACAGGATGGCTGAAGGCCACGAACCCGTTGCGCTGCATCTGGGCGACTTCCTGCGCGGCATCCTCGGCCTCGGGATAGGATCGCACCTGAATCGTGTAGTTGCTTCCTGGAATCAAGCCCTCGGGCAGTTTCGCCCTGGGCTGCGGTGAAGTGGTTGCCGGCCGCGTTGCTCTCACGGGCGCGGGTGGGTCCGTCGTGGTGGCGCTAGCGGGCGCCGTCTCCGCGGGTTTCATGGCCGCCGTACCGGGTACTGGTTCGGCCGGCAGGCTCACCGAGGGCGTCGGCATGGGCTCGGCCTCGGGAGGGGGCGGCAAGTCGGGTGAGGTGGTGTCCGGGGCGGTGTTCTCGGTGGGTGGTACGCCGGCATCCGGAGATTTCTCTTCGGGACGCACCCCCACGTTGATGACAACGGTGGCCAGACGCGATTGGCTCGCGGCATTGGCAGCCCGGAAGCTGAAACGATCGGTGCCGGTGAATCCGGACCGCGGGGTGTAGATCAGGTGCGGCACGGTGCCGCTTAGGGCGCCCTGGTAAGGGACCGTCGTAATATCGAAGCTGATCGGTAGACGATCGGCCGAATCGGCTTGAAGCGTAATATTAATCGGCTCGCCGGCGGTGGTGAATACGGTTTGGTCCGTTACCGTGATTTCCCTGCTGGCGTTGCCGGCGTCGGCTGGCAGGAACTGGGGGGGCTGCTCCGTCGCCTGTGACGGTTTCTGGTTCTCGGCGCGGGGTGCTTCGTTTTTCCGGGGCAGGTCGGCGACATCCGGGCGTTCTGCGGGTTGCATCAGGCGATCCAGGGTCTCAAATTGGCGATCGAGATCCGTCACGGCGCTCGGTGGTTGGATTTTGACGGGATCACGGTAGGGGCGTTTTTCTT
>JASFTA010000196.1:0-4732 GCA_050114115.1 Desulfobacterales bacterium
AGTGAACCGCGCCCACCGGGCGGGTGCCATCGACCGGACCGATGATTTCGGCGGGCTGCACCACGGTGATGACGTCGTCTAAATTCATCCGGTGTCCTCACTGGTGTGCGAAACCCTCATGCGCGGCGTCACCCGACTGGGCCGGACATTGAGATAACCAAGGGCTTCCTGAGCGATCTGGCGGAATACCGGTGCGGCCACAACACCACCGTAGTAACCTTTGCGGGGCTCGTCCAAGACCACCAGGATGGCCAGTCGCGGTTCCTCCAGCGGCGCGAAGCCCAAAAACGAGGAAACATAAAGGTTTTTGGCATAGGTGCCCGAGGGGCCGATCTTCTGGGCGGTTCCCGTTTTGCCGCCCGCCGTATAGCCTTCCAGGGCGGCCTGCGTTCCGGTGCCGCCTTCGCTGACCACAAGCGCCATCATGCGGGTCACATGGGCGGCGGTTTGCGGGGAGATCACCCGCGAGATCTGCTGGGGTTTGAATTCCCGGACCACGCGACCGCGCGAATCCGTGATGGCACGTACCACGCGGGGTTTCATCAGAATGCCATCATTGGCGATAGCGGCCGCCGCGGTCGTCAGCTGCAGGGCCGAAACGGAAACACCCTGGCCAAAGGATGCGGCGGCCACGTCAAATCGCGTCCAGCGCTGGCCGGCGATCAGGCTGCCACCGGTTTCCCCGGGGAACTGCATTCCGGTTTCGCGCCCGAATCCGAATTGGGTCAGGGTGCGGTGCAAGGCTTTGGGACCGATCGTTTCACCGATTTTGACCGCCCCGATGTTGCTGGAGAATTTGACGATGCGCTGCAGCGACAGCCAGCCATGCTTTTCGGTATCGTGGATCGTATTGGCGCCGATCCGATAGCGGCCGTTCTCGCAGTAGAATATCGTATGCGGCGTGCAGCAGCCGGATTCCAAAGCGGCCGCCACACTGAAAAGCTTCATGGTCGAACCCGGCTCGAAGGCGTCCGTAACGCTGCGGTTGCGCCGGGTTTCGCGGCGGTACTGCCTGAAGTTGTTGGGGTTGAAAAAGGGATAGTGCGCCATGGCCAGGACATCCCCGGTCTGGGGCGCCATCACGATCGCCATCCCGGATTTGGCCCGGTGGGTGTCGACGGCCTGTTTGAGGCTGCGCTCGGCCACGTGCTGAATGGTGCGGTCGATTGTCAGCACCACGTTGTTGCCGCTGTCGCGCCGCAGCACGTCGTCGGGGGTTTCAAACCCCCGCCCGAAGGCGTCTTTGAGAACCGTGAAAATCTGTTTGCGCCCCATCAACTCGGCATTGAACTGATACTCGAGGCCTTCCAAGCCGATACCGTCGATCCCGGTGAAACCGATCAGCTGCGAAGCCAAGCCCCGATTGGGATAATAGCGGCTGTGCTCGGGGATCAGGGCGATGCCGTCAATTTCCAAGGCCCGTACGGCCTGGGCTTGCCGTGGGGTGATCTGGCGCTTGATCCAGGTGAAATGCCGTTTCGTCCGTAGTTTGGCGGCAAGGGTCTTGCGCTTCATTTTGACGATGGGGGCCAGGGTGCGGGCCGTTTGATGGGGATCCTCGATCTGGCGGGGATTGGCGGCCAGCGACAGGCTTTCGACACTCACGGCCAGCTCGCGCATTTCGGTGTCGTAGATGGTTCCGCGTTTGCCGACGGTGTGGATGGTTTGGGCATACTGGCCGGAAGCCTTCTGGGCCAGGGCCGGACCACAGAGTACCTGCAGGTAGGCGGCCCGGCCCAGGATGACCGCCAGGCCCGCCATGAAAATCGCGCCGACTAAACTGATACGCAGGCGAAAATATTTGGGTTGGCGGGTCGTATTCATTCCATGACCACGATCTGTTGGGTCGACGGTGTCACCAGACCGAGCTGTCGCCCCAGGGTATCGATGCGTTTGGGTGATCGCATGTGGGCCAGTTCCACCGTCAATTTTTTGCGAATCATGCTCTGTTGCTGATAACGACGGTTTTCGGCGGCGATGGTATAACCCACGCGAATGCTCTGTACGCGGCACCACGTATAGGCAAAAAGTTCAGCGATAAAGACCAGCATAATGGCCAGCCAGATGACGGACAGATTGCCGCCGGTTTTTGGGGTGCTCCCGGAGCTCACGGCGGGTTCCCCTCCGGATTCAGTTTTTCCACGGCCCTTAGGCGGGTACTGCGGGCCAGAGGGTTGGCGGCAACTTCCGCCTCTCCCGGCCTTACAACCTTGCGGGTGAGCAAGCGAACCCGTGGGCGGCCTTCGCAGATGCACGACGGCAGGCGTGGGTCACAGCGGCAGCCCCGGCTCATTTCGCGGAAGCGGTGCTTGACGATGCGGTCCTCCAGCGAGTGAAATGACAACACGCACAGCCGCCCGCCCGGCAGCAAACGTTCGATGGCCACCGGCAGCACTTGCTCAAGCCGTTCCAGTTCCCGGTTGACGGCGATGCGCAACGCCATGAACACCCGTGTGGCCGGATGAATTTTATATTTAGCGGCCTCCCGCCGGGGTACGATCCTGGTGATCAGATCGGCCAGGTTGCCACTGCGGGTCAAGTCGGTACGCTCGCGCGCCTGCACGATGGCCCGGGCGAAGGCCCGTGACCGACGCTCTTCGCCGTAATCCCGAAAAATGCGGGTCAGTGATTGCTCGTCGGCCGTCTGGATGATATCGGCGGCGGCAATGGGTTCATCCGTGTTCATGCGCATATCCAGTGGTTCGTTGCGTCTGAAACTGAAGCCCCGACCACTATCCTGCAACTGGTGCCGCGAAAGGCCGATGTCCAGCAAAATTGCGTCAACATGAGCGATTCCCAGGTCGTCCAGAATGCCGTCCAGATCGGCGAAATTGGCGTGTACCAACTGAACCCGGGAATCGAAGCGCGCCAGATCATTGCGGGCGTGGTGGATGGCATCCTTGTCCTGATCGATGCCGATGAGAAGACCATCAGGAGCAATTTGGGAGGAGATCATGCGGGCATGGCCGCCGCCGCCCATGGTGCCGTCGACGATGGTTTGGCCGGGGCGACAGTTCAAATAGCGGGCCACCTCGGCCGGCATACAGGGCGTGTGGTAGCCGGCCATGGTTTACAATCCTAAGCTGGCAATTTCGTTTCTGACCTCCTCTAGCTTCAGATCCTTTTCCAGATTCAGCTTCTCTTTCTCCCACGCATCGCGGGACCAAATTTCGAAATGGTCCAGCACGCCCACCAGGGCGACATCCTTCCCCAGGCCCGCATCCTCCCTCAAAAGCGGCGGTATCAAAATGCGTTCCTGTTTGTCGCAGGCGCACTCGAAGGCGCCGCCGATGAATATCCGGCGGAAACGGCGCATTTTTTCACTTTTCTGCGCCATCTGGAGGATACGCGTTTCAATGCGACGCCATTCCTCGAATGGATAGACCACCAGACAGCCGTCCATTTGGGAGACCATGACCCGTTCACCGCCCTTGGCGCGGATCACGTCCCGGAAGCGGGACGGAATGATCAGTCGCCCCTTGGCGTCGATGGTATGCAGTGAGCTGCCGCGAAACATGCGTACCCCTTTAAAACCACTTTCATCCACTTTTTATGAAATTTATGGATTATTATGGATATAAAGTCAAGGGAAAACCAAAGGCGTTTATTAATTTTTTGTAATAATTAATTAATGTTAATTATGAAATTGACGTTATCAATATATTGTGGAGGATAGTGGATCAAATCACAAGAAGCAGGCAGGATGAAACCCTCTCGAATAGGGGCTGCGCGGGACTTGGCCGGTCGGCTTGACTTATGGTCGCGAAAACGGTTAGCACGATGGACAATCGCCGCCCGTCCCGAAATTAGGGACCGGCTCGTTTCCCGACGAAAGTGTGACCCCTATGGACCCCATCGATCTGATTCGCCGCCAGGTCAAAGCCCACTTTGCTGGCGTAAAGGGCAGCCACGACTGGGAACATACCCTGAGGGTCGAACGGTTGTGCCGTCGGATCGGTCCACGCGAGGGCGCGGACCCGCTCGTTTTGAGGCTGGCCGCCTGTCTCCACGATATCGGCCGCGGCCAGCAGGACCAAAGCCGCGGGGCTGTTTGTCATGCGCATCAGGGGGCCCGGATGGCGGCCGCGATCATGGCCGATCACGATGTGGCGCCGGAGATTCAGACCAATGTTCTGCACTGCATCCGCACCCATCGATATCGCAATGACGACCCGCCAGAGACCATCGAGGCCAAGGTGTTGTTCGATGCCGACAAACTGGATGCGATCGGTGCCGTGGGGGTGGCACGGGCCTACCTTTTCGCCGGGGAACTGGGCGCCATCCTCCACAATGCCAACAGTCAGATCGTCGACACGCGGCCTTACACCCGGGAGGATACGGGCTATCGCGAATTTCAGTTGAAGCTGCGCTACATCAAGGATCGCATGCTCACGCGCGAGGGGCGGCGTTTGGCGGAAGCGCGCCATCAGGTGATGGTGGATTTTTTCGAGCGGTTTGTCGCCGAGATCAATGGCCATTGCTGATTTTCATTCACAGGGGGCATCTTTCCGCCCGGGGCGGCGTTCTCGCACGCGTTTGATCCTCTACGTCGCTATGGCTACGCCTGCGGTCAAACACATGCTGCGGCCTTGCCCTGAACGAAAACCTACCCCCTGGAGAAAAACATTGGGAAAGGGAGGGTCGGATTGAAACCGCTTATAGCATTTGCCGCGTAAACTGTTGATTGGAGCGGAGGGGCTGATCCTCACCGCAATCGGATGCTGTCTGAGAA
>JASFTA010000197.1:0-4732 GCA_050114115.1 Desulfobacterales bacterium
AAAATCAATTTGCTTTTTGGCGCTGGCATAATTTATGAATTGTCAGTTAGGCCAAATGCTTTCCTCCGGCCGTCAATGTCCTTCGGTTTCGCCGGGGATGGCAAATCCAGATCACATGTCATTGCGAATGCCTGCTTGGGCACAGAACGTCGTTCGACAACCAGTCAGGCGGTGAAGGCGCGCCCGGGGCTGCGCGCCAAGGGTCTGACGATCAACCCACTTGTTATCCGGTTATATGGGAGAGGAGGTTTCCGATGAAAAAATCGTTGATGGTTTTACTGGTAATGGTGTGCTCACTGGCGCTGGTGGCGCCGGCCGTTCAAGCCGAGACCGATTTCACGGGTGAACAGATCACCTGGATCATTCCCTTCAAGGTCGGCGGCGGCAGCGACGTCTGGTCGCGCCTCTATGCACCGTTCTTTCAAAAATACATGCCCGGCAATCCGATCGTGGCGGTCAAGAACATGCCCGGCGGCGGCAGCATCACCGGTGGGAATCACTTCCACACCCGGGTGCGGGGCAGCGACGGCCTCACGGTTTTCGGCTCCTCCGGTTCCACCAGCTTTCCTTACCTCCTGGGCAACAGCAAGGTAAAATACGATTTTGCCCAGTACCACATCGTGTTTGCTTCCCCCACCGGCGGGGTGGCCTATATCAATCCCAAACTGGGGGTCAAGTCGGCCGCCGATTTGAAGGGCTTCACCCAGGAGCTGGCCTACGCCTCCCAGGGGGCGACCTCACTGGACATCGTTCCGCTGCTGGCCTTCGACATGCTGGGGCTCAACGTCAAGGCCATCTTCGGTTATAAGGGCCGCGGCGGCGGCCGCGTAGCCTTTGAGCAGGGGGAGGTCAACATCGACTACCAGACCTCGACGGCCTATATCAAGAACGTCCGTCCGCTGGTCAAACAGGGCCTGGCCGTGCCGCTGATGACCTGGGGTGTTTTGGATGCCGACGGCAACGTGGTCCGCGATCCGATCGAGCCGGATCTGCCCTGCTTTCCGGAAGTCTATGAAATGATTCACGGCAAGAAGCCCTCCGGCCAGGCCTGGAACGCCTGGAAGGCTTTCATGGTGGCTGGTTTCGGCGTGCAGAAGGCCATGTGGCTGCCCAAGAAAACCAAGCCCGAGGTCGTCGAAACCTACCGCATGGCCGCGGCCAAGGTGATTGCCGATCCCGAGTTTCAGGGCGTCGTCAAAAAGAGTTTGGGCGGCTACCGGCAACTGGCCGGCGATGATGCCCGCAAGGCCTTCGATCAGGTCCTTGGTGTTTCCAAGGACGACAAAGCCTGGGTCATCCAGTGGATCAAGGACGAATACGGCGTCGAGGTCAAATAGTGTCACGCCCAGAAATGGTCTTTTTGGCCCTGTACGGCGTTCTCCGCGTCTTTTCGGCTGCGGCGTACACGACGTACGCCTCGCCGGAAACCCTTGTGCAGGTATGGCCGTAGCAGAACCAAAAATCCGCATTTCTGGATCGGACACCCGGCCAATTTACGATAACCTTGGACAGGCGTAGATAGCCTGCTGTGCCGGCCGGGGTGATCACGCCCCGGCCGGCCCGCCAGGCCCCGGTTCCCATGCTTTTGATTACCGGGGGCGCTGCGGTGCCCCTTCCGGCGAGGAAATATCATGGAGGCTTTTTTACAGTCGCTCAATGTTCTGCTGACCCCTTCCCATCTGCTGCTTTTGGTCGCTGGTGTGGTGCTGGGGCTGTGTGTCGGCATCCTGCCCGGTCTGGGCGGTATCGTGGGGATGACCATTCTGCTGCCGGTGATCTACGGCATGGACCCCCATAACGCCTTTGCCCTGCTGATCGGCATGGTGGCCGTCATCCCGACCTCGGACACCTTCCCCTCGGTGATGATGGGCATCCCCGGTTCGTCGGCCTCCCAGGCCACGATCATGGACGGCTATCCCCTGGCGCAAAAAGGCGAGGCGGCCCGCGCCCTGGGCGCGGCGTTCACGGCTTCGCTGATCGGCGGGCTGATCGGCGCCACCGTCCTGACCCTGATCATTCCCATCGCCCGCCCGCTGGTGCTGGCCTTCGGCTCGCCGGAGCTCTTCATGCTGGCCGTGCTGGGGATGTCCATGGTCGGTGTGCTCTCGGGCAACCAGCCCATCAAGGGGATCATCGGGGCCGGGATCGGCCTCATGCTGGGGGCCATCGGGGATGCCCCCGCAGTGACCGAGTACCGCTATACGTTCGGGATCGACTACCTGATGGACGGGGTTTCCCTGGTGATCGTGGGCCTGGGGCTGTTCGCCTTTCCCGAGATCATCGATCTGCTGATCAAGGGCCGCCCGATTTCGGAGACGGCCGAGCTCGGCAAGGGCTGGCTGGACGGGGTCAAGGATACGATCCGGCATAAATTCATCGTCCTGCGCTGCTCGATCATCGGGGTCGTCATCGGCTTCATCCCGGGTCTGGGAGGGTCGGTGGTGGACTGGATCGCCTACGGCCACATCATTCAGACCAGCAAGGATCGCGAGCGTTTCGGCAAGGGCGACATCCGCGGGGTCATCGCCCCCGAGAGCGCCAACAACGCCAAGGAGGGCGGCGGGCTGATTCCGACCTTTCTGTTCGGGATTCCGGGCTCCGGATCGATGGCCGTGTTTCTGGGCGGCCTGCTCATCCTGGGGATCCAGCCCGGCCCCTCGATGGTGACCGAAAATGTCGATCTGCTCTACACGGCCATCTGGAGTCTGGCCCTGGCCAACATCATCGGGGCCGGCCTGGCCCTGGTGCTCTCCAAGCCGATCACCAAACTCACCGTCGTGCCCTTCAGCTACCTGGCGCCCTTCATGATCCTGATCATCACCTTTGCCTGCTATCAGGCCACTTACAGCTGGGGCGACCTGATCGCCCTCTTGCTGGTGGGCATCCTGGGCTGGCTGATGAAACAGTTCGGCTGGCCGCGGCCGGCGGCGCTCATCGGCTTCGTGCTGGCCGGCAATCTGGAGCAGTATCTGTTCATCTCGGTGCAGCGCTACGGAATGGACTGGCTGACCCGACCCGGTGTGCTTATTATGGTGGTTATCATCGTGGCGTCGCTCAGCGCCTCGATCGTCTATCAGAAAAAACTCAAAACGGCCGGGCAGAGCGCGGTCAAAGATATCGACAAGAAATAAGGAGACCTGACCTATGGCCCGGTTGATGACGTTAAAAAACCTATTCTCCCTGTTTCTGATCGTCTGGTTTGCCTACGGGGTCTGGGAGGCGCGCAACTACGCCTTTCTGGCCAAGATCTTCCCTTTTTATATCAGTCTGGTCCTGCTCGTTTTCGCCGTCATCAGCATCGTGATCGAGGTGCGCCGGATCGTCGATCGGGCCGACGACCTGCACGATACCGCGTCAGGCTCTGATTTGAGTGTCGACTGGGACATGCCCATGGCCGTGGTCTGGCAACGTTTCGGCACCTACGTCGGGATCATTCTGGGGGTTTATGTCTTCATCTACCTGATCGGCTACCCCTTGACGATGAGCCTTTTCATCCTTTTATTCTACCGTCTGATCGCCAAAGCCAATTGGGTGGCCGCCATTATCGCCGGATGTGCGGGACTCGGCTTTCTGGCACTGGCCTCCCATTTGCTTGGCATGGATTGGCCCGAAGGTTTGCTGACGCTGCCCTGGCCACTGGGGTAGCCGGCCGTAAGATCAATTTTAAAAACCGGAGGATTACATGACCGAAGGATCCCAAATCACGATTACTGCGGACGGCCGCCTGACGGTGCCGGACGATCCCATTATTCCTTTTATCGAAGGCGACGGCATCGGGCCGGACATCTGGCGGGCCACGCAGATGGTTCTGGATGCCGCCGTGGCCAAGGCCTATGACGGCCGGCGGCGCATCGCCTGGCTGGAGGTCTTGGCCGGTGAAAAAGCCTTCAACGAAACCGGCGACTGGCTGCCCGAGGACACCCTGGCGGCGATTCGCGAATACCACGTGGCCATCAAGGGCCCGCTGACCACTCCGGTGGGGGGCGGTATCCGCAGCGTCAACGTCCAACTGCGCCAGGTGCTGGACCTCTATGCCTGCGTGCGTCCGGTGCACCACATCGGCGGGATTCCCAGTCCGGTGGTGGCCCCCGAAAACGTCGACATGGTGGTCTACCGGGAAAATACGGAAGATGTCTATATCGGCTATGAATGGGAGGCCGATTCGGAGATGGCCCGTAAACTGACGGCCTTCGTCGAGCAGGAGGCCGGTCTGACGATTCGCGAGGGCTCGGGCATCGGGATCAAACCCATCAGCCGCTTTGGCACGCAGCGCCTGGTGCGCATGGCCGTTCAGTACGCGCTGGATCAGAAGCGCCCCAGCGTGACCCTGGTGCACAAGGGCAATATCATGAAATTCACCGAGGGGGCTTTCTGCCGCTGGGGCTACGAAGTGGCCCAGGAAGAATTCGGCGATCAAACCATCACCGAAAAAGAGCTCTGGGACCGTTATGACGGCAAGGTGCCCGAGGGACGCCTGGTGATCAAGGACCGCATCGCCGATGCCATGTTCCAGCAGATTCTGCTCAGGCCGGCCGAGTACGATGTCCTGGCCATGCCCAACCTGAACGGCGACTATATGTCCGACGCCCTGGCCGCCATGGCCGGTGGGCTGGGGATGGCGCCGGGGGCCAATATCGGGGATGGATGCGCTGTTTTCGAGGCCACCCACGGGACCGCGCCCAAGTACGCCGGCCTGGACAAGGTCAATCCGGGCTCGCTGGTGCTCTCCGGC
>JASFTA010000198.1:0-4725 GCA_050114115.1 Desulfobacterales bacterium
CGGGGCCGAATCAATATATGGGCGGCCGCTATCGTCTACGCCATCGCCCAGCTGAATTTTTTGTTTTCAGAAGAGACCCCCCATTGCCTTAGCCCGGACGAGCTTTGCGACGGGTTTAAGGTCAAGAAGACGACGGTCGGCAGCAAAGCCGCTCTGATTCGCAAGACCCTGGAGCTGTTCCACGATGACGAGCGTTTCTGCGCCCCTCACATTACAAGGCTCTTTCGGCTTTGGGAAGACGAGGACGGTTATATCTGGCCTGCCGCCGCGTTGCGGCCTGACGGGGAGGCCGCACCCGAACCACTTTCGCTCAAGCCCGCGCCAATAGCATCAGAACGGAAAAAGCCTAAAGTCCGTCCCAAGGTTAAAAAGGGCGATGACCGTCAGCTCTCGCTTTTTGAGGATTGAAGATCCGCGCGATTGAAGAAAGAAGCGATCCAGGTCTGTCTTAACGGGGTCAAACCTTGTTTAGTGATTTATCTCTTTGCGCCGCATTTCGAAGAAATGGTCCAAATAATAAAATTGAGGCTGAAATGAATCGGATCCGTGGTCTTTTTTTACTGGGTAGCCTGTTGCTGCTCTTTCTGGTTTTGCCGCTGACCGCACCGGCGGTCGACAATATGATGATCAATAGCGAAATTGACGAAATCGCGCTTCCCAGCGCTCCGGTCATCGGCATGGCCTTCGCGCCCGGCAGTGAGCCGGGGGTCGTCGTCTCCCTGCCCGAGGGGGCCGGGCAGGTGATTCCCGGCTATCGCGTGCGTTTCGAGGGTTTGGCCTTCATCGTCGGGGTGTCCTGCGAGGCTAATCTGTCCGACGATTGCGGCGCCTATGTCTACCAGGATGACTACCAGGACCGCACCGTCTACGTGCGCTATATCCAGACGGTCGACCCGCGCTTTAAAACGCCGGAAGGATCCACCGTTGGCGAGCGCTGGGCGCAGGCCGTGGCCCGTGCCGACGGCGACGACATCGTCTACACCGCCAACGACAGCTGTGTGCGGCTGCCCTCCGGCTGGCACGCCTGCATCGACTTGATGTCCCCCGAACGCACCTTCGATACGGTCAAGCGCAGGTTGTTTCCCAAGAAGACGGTCCCCATCGATTTCTATTATCAGATCAACAGCGACTAGTTTTGCAGGCGCTGTGTGAACAGGCTTTGCACGATCTTGTAATCGGTGTCGCAATCGGTATCGGTATCGGTATCGGTATCGAAACAGTGCTGTTCGTCTTAGCCTGAAAACCTGGGGATCTGTCGATTCCGATAGCGATCCCGATACCGACCCCGAATGGCTTTTCAAAATGAAGGCGTCCGCTTTGCAGGTGAGGAGGATTTTAACGCCGTATGGCCAAGCGCAATAGTTTTTCAACAGCTAAATGGGATGGCCGATCTTTTTGCTGGCCGGCAGGAGGTATTGGCGCCGGTCCATGGAGTGAATGACGATGTTCTTTACCTGATCGCCCTGGAGCACCCGCAGGGGAATCGCGGTGCCGGCTTGGCCCAGGGCCCAGACCTTGCGGTAAAAATCCGCCGTGTCGCTGACGGGCTGATCCTTGACAGACAGGATGATATCACCGGGATTCAGCCCGGCCGCAGCCGACGGGCCTCTTTCCGATACCCGCAGCACGAACACGCGCCCCTGGACGTCATCGCTGTGAAGCCCCATCCAGGGCTGGGGCGGCCCCTGGGTCTCGCCCTGGGTGATCAGTTCATTCAGAATCGGTTTGAGCAGATCGATGGGAACGAACATGTTGCAGGGAACCCAGCCCATCGATTCGATATGAAATCGGGTCAGAATCGATCCCACGCCCACCAGACGCCCGTCATCGGCCAACAGGGCCGCGCCGCCGTAATCCGGATGGGCCGGCGCCACGTAGATGGAATTCTCCAGGAGGTATTCCCAGTAGCCCACGAAGGCATCGCGCGACATGACCCGGGCCGGTCCCTGGACCGCCTCGCCGGCGGTGATGATGCGCATGGGATCCCCCACCGCCACCGCGGCCGAGTCGCCCAGCGCGATCGGGGTGACGTCCAACGGCGGCACGGTCCGCAGAATCCCAAACCCGGTGGCATGGTCGTAGCCCACATACTGCGCCGGAACTTTCCGGCCGCCACCGGTCGTGACCTCGATGCGCGATGCTTCCAAAATGAGATACCCGATGGTCAGGATATGCCCTTCGCGGTCGATCACGATGCCGTTGCCTTCGCGCTCGGTGCCCAGGCTTCCGGCGGTGCGGGCCTGTGGCGGTATGCTGGCGTTCAGCCGGACCACGGCATCCAGGTTGCTGCCCACCGCTGGGATGGGTGCTAACCAGGTCGCCATGAGAAGGATGATCAATAAATAACCAAGGATTTTGGGCATGTTAACAGAATCTCGCACAAGGGTTATCGTCGGCGCGAGTTCGTGGTCAATGAACTGGCTATGTTAACATTCTTTAGACAGGGAGAACGCATTGCCGTCTGATATAACCTAACCCAATAGTGGGCGCGCGCGGACCGATGTCAACCGTTCAGGGATCGATTGTTTAGGCAGTTACAAAGACGGCAGGTGGGTTTGCGTGGCGATATCGAGGCAAGCACGCCATAAATCACGGTATCAAAGCGCAACAGGTTCTCAGCCGCCCACTAGGCAGGAAGCAGATCCTTGGCCCACTCCGGCGAGGGGGCGACTTTGACTTCATAGTCGCCGGCCTTCATCACGACGATTTGCCGAAAGGGATTTTCCCTTGACGAGTTGTCCAGGATTCGGGCTTCATCGACAATCGCCAAGGCGGTTTTGATATGCTTCACGGTTCGGGGTATGCGGGCGTGGATTTTTTCAGTCGGCACGCTATGGCCGCCTTCCGTGACACGCTGTCGGACCCGGGCTTCATTCAGGCCGGAATCGAACAGATGGATATAGATGAGAATGATTTTATAGCCATTGGCCTTGGCCCGGGCAAGGAAGTCAATCTTGGATGGATGCGAGAAAACCGTTTCAAAACAAAAGGAGACGCCCTGCGCGATCAAGTCTTCCCTGATTTTAGCGGCCATGGTGGCGGCTTGATAGCTTGCGACTTCCGGATTCTTGGGATCGACATCATTGGCGATCGAATCGACATTCACAAACTTGATGCCGTATTTGGCAAGGAACAGATGGTAGAAAGTCGTCTTGCCCGCACCATTAGCGCCGGCCAACACCCAAAGCTGTTTGGATTCAGGCATCAAAGGGCCTTGAATTCACCGTGTTCGAACGAACCCGCCTGTCTTTGGCCCGTGGCCGCATTTACCCGATCGAGATAGCCGGGATGATCGCGGCTGGCCTCATAGTAAATCCTGGCCGACGTTACCTTGGCGGCCAGAAGATCTTTGGCCCGGTCGTGTTCGAGATCGTTGAATACATCGTCGGCATCTACCGCTAACGATCGAACCGATGGGGTTACCTGTAATTTGATCGATTTGATGCCCTGGGACACGGCAAAAACATCCTCGATGCTCAATTGGGATGATAGGGCCTTTCCGATTTTGGCCCAGTACTCGAGTTGTTTGGCCTTGGATCGATTTTGAATGCGGGCCTCGCGCTCCGCTTGAAGCGCCAAGTCTCTGTCGATGCGCAAAGATACGGTGGCCATGGCAACCTCCATTCATCGATTATGAAGCAATATGCTACAATCCGATGCATTTTGCCACCAATTTAATGACAGTTTAAAGTTATGTCAATGATATCTATCCAATGGTAAATTCAATCCTTCGCCATGCTGCTATCCAAAATCGAAAATGGCGAGGACTTGTCCACGATTCCCGGCCTGCATCATGCAAACCAAGGCATTGCCAACCTCCCCCAGCCATCCCGGAAACTCGATCGGTTTCTTTTTCCTGATCCTGAGCGGCATCTATCTTCATTGAAACCCAGCGGTGACGGCGTCATCTGGCTGCCGTTTCAAACTCGCCGAGGCTGTCCATTAAACTGCAGTTACTGTTCGACCGCTTTGATCGAGGGGACCGGCATGCGCAAACGATCGGCGGGCCGAATCATCGAGGCCCTCTCGGAATATTCGTCGGCCGGGTTTGATCATTTCTTTTTTGTGGATAACACCTTCAACCTGCCACAAGAATATGCCATTGAACTTTGCGACCGAATGATAGCAGCGGGTTTGAACATTGCCTGGAGGGGTATTCTCTATCCTGGAAAGGTGGGAAAAGAACTCGTCGCAAAAATGGCCCAATCCGGTTGTGTCGAGGTTAGCTTGGGAATGGAAAGCGGCTCGAACGCCATACTGCCAAAGATGAATAAGCGTTTCCGTAAAGAAGATGTGCGCCACGCATCCGAACTGCTGAAGGAAAACGGTATCCGTCGGATGGGGTTTTTGCTTTTGGGGGGGGCCGGCGAAACCAGACAAACGGTGATGGAAAGTCTTCGATTTGCCGATGCGCTTGATCTCGAAATGGTTAAAGTGACGATTGGCATTCGCATCTATCCGGATACGGAATTGGCCCGCCACGCGCGACAGGTCGGGAAAATAGCGTTTGATGACGACTTGTTGTTTCCAAGGTTTTATATTGAAAATGCTTTGGAGCCGTGGATACGGGAGATGGTTGACGCCTGGCTGGCGGATCGCCCCCATTGGATTTATTAACCAACGAAAAGCAGTTGGCAATAAACGCTATCAGCCTATTAGCGATTGCCTGAATATCGATTGGCGTTCATCCCCCTGCAATCAAAGGCGATGA
This sequence comes from Desulfobacterales bacterium, assembly GCA_050114115.1. GTDB lineage: Bacteria > Desulfobacterota > Desulfobacteria > Desulfobacterales > UBA5852 > JABZFP01. Next base: position 4,712 of record JASFTA010000198.1, read on the forward strand.
ATCGCCACTGTGTT
>JASFTA010000199.1:0-4720 GCA_050114115.1 Desulfobacterales bacterium
CTGGCCTTGTTTGACCGACAAGGATGGATTTACGATTTAAGCGTTTCATCGCGTCCTGTCACCGCGGCGCCGGACAAGCCCGCGGAAATTTTACTTATGGGGGATGCGGTCGATCTACAGCTGGGGTATTGCTGAATCAATCGATGGTGTGCGCCTGATTTGCCAGGTTCAGTCCACGATTCCCACCAGCAAGATCGGGCTTTCCAGTCCGATTGTGGTTAAGGTTTTCTTGGCGATATCGAAGGATGCCAGGTTGTCCATGGGTTCCCGGCGCTGTGCCATGTGGCGCGACGGATCGATCAGGACGATCTCAATGCCCAGGGCGAGTCGCCCTTCGGCGTGTGCGATGCGAAACCCACAGAAATCCTTGAACATCGCCTCAGCCTGGCCGAACTGGGTTTCGACTTGAACGAGGCGGTTTCCGTACCTCTTGGCAAAGTCGGCGTGCCATCGGGTTTCCAGTGTGCTCGACGTCAGGCACAGTTCGCGCAAGTTTCTGTCCTGAAGCACCTCCAGGGACTCCATGATGTCCAACTCGAAAGGGCATTCGGGGTTGGATCCAGCGGGCATCGTGTCATAACACCAGCCCTTGTGGGTGAAGAGCCAGAAGAGGTCTTCTTTGATCAGGTCAGGGGAATCCCGCCGGGGGAGCATACGGATAATGGCGCCGATCTCATCCTGGAGGTGCGGGTCAATCGCCTCGATATACGCGGATGTGCAGTTGTAGTGAAAACGCTTGAAGTCCATCTGCGCGTTGCCCTCAGGTGCGGGGAGGTTGGTGCGTCGCCACCAACCAAACCAGATGAACCCTGCGATGTCAAGCACACCCAAAACAACTATTGTGCGCATAACAACCTTGGTTTCTCAGCGAGCGTTCAAGGTCCAAACCGTCTGGCTGGGGAACACTTCCGCCGGGCAATCGAACGCAACCCCTATTATGCGAAGGCCGACTTCAACATGGGGGTCATCTTGCCTGACCAAGGCAAAGAAAACGAAGCGGTCGTCTATTTCCGCAAAGCGGTCGCGTTAAGACCCACATCCGTATTCAACAATTTTGCGCTGGGCAGAAACCTTGTCGATCAGGGCCAGAAAGAGGGTAACCCATATTTATCCACGGCATTGCAGTTACCCAACAATTCTAGCGAGGCCCACAACATCGTCAGGGCGATATTAAGGGCTGCTGGCCGAACGGAGAATAAAAGTCTGCCCATTCACACTGATTGATGGCGTTTCCGGCAACAATTGTGACCATGGGCGAATTGTGATAAGAGCCCCTCATCGATATTGGTTCCGGACTGCAGGACGTCGAACCGGAGAAGCGCATGATTGTGCGGAAAATAGTCAGCGGAGGACGAAGCGGGGTCGAGCGAGCCGCCCTGGATTTGGCCATCCAACTGGGAATTGCCCATGGCGGTTGGGTACCCCATGGGCGCATGGTCGATGACGGTCGTTTGGCCAGCCGTTACAAGTTGAGCGAAATCGCTTTGAGCGGCGGTCCCGTCAGCGACGAAGCCAACCTGGAAATGTCGGATGGTTTGCTGCTATTGACCCGCGGGCCCTTGTCGGGCCCGGCCATCGAGGTGCTGGCCAAGGCACAAGGTGTCCAGCATCCGTATTTGCTCATCGATCTTGATCGCCACACCCGGTTCCAGTCGTCCCTGCTGATCAATTCCTGGCTCAAATCGGAGCAGATCGAGGTTCTTTGCATCACCGGGCCCACCGCCCGCGAAGATCACCGCATCTACCGGGACACCATCGAGTGTTTCCGGACGGCCTGGTGGGCTTTCATGATGGCCGAACCGGTCATAATGCGCAATTCTGACGAAACCCGGCCGGATCATCCCGGCAGTCTGGTGGAGGCCGTGGAGCGTCTGGAGCGCGAACTGCCTTTGAAAGACAAGGTGACGATCGCCAATATGAGCGCCGATGAAATTCTGCGGCTGAACGCCACGCTGGGGCGATATGTTCAAAAGCAGTTCGGCATCTGGGAAGGCAACGGGGATCTGATCCGGTCCTGCCGGCAAGCGGCTGATCGCCCGCATTTGGCCGACGATGAAATCGCCACGCTGATCATCGATCGGCTGGCCCGGGCGCTCAGGAAAACACATAAGCTGAGAGTGCTATAACAGGCTGTTGAAAAGCGATTGCGTTCGGCCATACGGCGTTAAAATCCTCCTCAAAATGCTCAGTTATTCCTTGTGAACTGCGTTTTTCGTCGGATTTGGCCTTGTCTGGCCGGCGCGCATGACGTTATTCAACGCCCGGTTAACGCTCGTAACCATCAACGTCGTTGGGGAATATGGGAAATCCATGAGCTGGATTGGAAAAATCGTCGGGGGAACTTTAGGCCTGGCATTGGGCGGGCCACTGGGCGCCATTGCCGGGGCCGCTTTCGGTCACTTTTTCGACAAATCCAATCAATTGTATCTGGAAGGCGATCGGCCGACCCTTTCGCCGATTGAAGGGGCCCAAATGACGTTCTTTGTGGCCACCTTTTCGATGCTGGCCAAACTTGCCCGCGCCGACGGTCGGGTAACCCGCGATGAAATTGCCACCATTGAAGGTTTCATGCAGAACGAACTGCGGCTGGGCCTACAAAGTCGTCAGGTGGCCAGCCGTATTTTCGAGACGGCCCTGAACGCACCTGATTCATTTGAAGACTACGCGCGCCAGTTCGATGCGGCCTTTCATGGCAATCCCCAATTGCTGGAGTTTATGCTTGACATCCTGATGCGTGTGGCCATGGCCGACGGTCACCTCAGCGCCGAGGAAGAAAAACTCATTCGCCGCGCAGCGGCCATTTTCGGTCTAAGTGATCAGCGCCTTGATGACATCCGTTCACGTTTCAGCGGTGCGGATGACAGTGCCTACAACGTGTTGGGACTCGATCCGCAGGCTTCAGACGAAGAGGTCAAGCATCGCTACCGCACGCTGGTCAAGGAATATCATCCGGACCGCATCGCCGCCAAGGGACTCCCGGAAGAATTCACCCGTTTTGCCCAGGATAAATTTCGCGAGATTCAGACGGCCTACGAGTCGATCACCAAGGCCCGCCGCCCTTCATGAAAACCGGTGCAAGCGGCCGGTAGGCACAGACCCCGTTCAAATGCCCGAAGTGTGGGGCGACGGTGTGAATCCGCCGCCGGCCCGCACCTGGAACCCCGCCCATCGATAAATCGTGCCTTTTAAATCAGACGTTGAAAAAGGCGATCCGCACGTAGAGGATGGCCGGGTAGCATGCCAGCAAAGCGATTCCGGCGAGGCGGTCGACCCGTTGACGGATGAGAACATAGGCAGAGAACGCCAGGGACAACACGCACACCGCCCCGAAATCGAAATAGCTGCTGGCGCTGAAAGCCATGGGTTTCCCGAAAACGACGATGGTGGTGGCCAGCACCAGAAAAATGTTGAAGATGTTGCTCCCCAGGATATTGCCGACGGCGATGTCCTTGTGGTTTTTGGCCGTGGCGATGATGCTCGCGGCACAATCGGGTATCGATGTGCCCACGGCAATGACCGTTAAACCCACGATCGATTCCGAAAGGCCCAGATAACCTACGATGGCCAGCGCATTGCGATAGATGATCTCCCCGCCCCCATAGAGCATGATGCAGCCCAGCGCAAAGATCAGCCATTCCCGTCGACAGGAGGCCGTTGCACAAGCTTCGAGTGTTTGCAGGGTTTCCCGGTTATGGCGGCTTAACTCCTTTTGGGTCAGATAGATATAGAGCGCGAACCCCGCCAGGAGCAGAATGCCGTGTAAGAATTTCAGACCGGGGCCGGAGGTAAGGTAGACAAACAACATCACCACGGCCGGGCCCAGGCAGACGAAGCTCAGATCTTTACGGAATTTTTTTCGAGAGACCAGCAGAGGCGCGACGATGGCACTGCCCCCGATGCCGATGCCGATATTGATCAGGTTGCTACCGGAGACATTGCTGAGGGCGAATTCAGCATTACCGTGCAGGGCGGAGATAATGTTGAAAAAAAGCTCCGGGGCGCTGGTGCCGAAGGCCACCAGGGTGATCCCCACGATAAAGGACGGAATGTTTTTCTTGTGGGCGATGCCGGCCGCACCGGTGACCAGGTAGTCACCGCCCTTGAATAGCAGAAAAAATCCGATCCCCATAAACAGAGCTGTCAGTATCAAACCAAACCCCTATCGTTGGCGACCGGCGGCAATTGATGGCCGCCGTCCGGGCCTTGGTGGCCAGGCCGGCCGAATCGGCACAGACCAATCAGATTTAAGCTTTTTTTGCAATCGATTCCGCGGCAATGACGAGGACTGCGCGTAACGACGCTATCGGGCTTTTTTACGAGACCGTCAATGAAACGGCCAGAAGATCGGCAGTACCAGCATGACGGTCAGCATGACCACCAGGGTCAACGGCACCCCGAGTTTAAGATAGTCGACAAAACGATATCCCCCCGGGCCCATCACCATCACGTTGGCCGGATGCGATATGGGGGTCATGAAACTGGCCGAAGCGGCCATGGCCATGGCCATCATCATGGGGTAGGGGGGAATGCCCATGTCGGCGGCGGTGCTCAGGATGATGGGCACCATCAAGACCACCAGCGCGGCCGTCGGTATGACGCAGGTGGCCATGAAGGTCAGGACCATCAGGCCGGCCATCACGGCTGTCGGGCCGAAACCGCCGACCGCGCTTACGACCGCGGTGGCCAGATAGCGGGCGGCCCCGGTGCTGTCCAGCGCCAC